>CAYMSZ010000122.1:0-1312 GCA_964393285.1 uncultured Lachnospiraceae bacterium
TTTTTCAATAGAAAGGAGTCTTTTATGACCATCGGAAATCGTCTGCGCCGTCTGCGCAAGCAACAGGGTCTCTCTCAGGCCGATCTGGCCGCTTATCTTCACATTTCCCGCATGACCTACACACAATATGAAACCGACCACAGGGAACCTGGTCTCCAGGTCCTCATGGCTCTGGCAGAATACTACCAGGTGTCTGTGGACTACCTTTTAGGTTGCTCTACTCTGCCAGGCACAGGAACTCTGACGGATCAGGAAATCCTGCTTTTGTCTTTTCTGCCGTCTCTGTCTGCCCCCAGCCGGGAGAAGGTTTTTCACACTCTCTCCCAGGCCATCGGAGAAGATCTTCTATCTCAGGCATCCAGCTCCGGCACAAGGACACAGTGACCCTTTGTCTCTGACATCACACATTGATCTCAGCCTTTACTCCCAGAAGCTCCTTGTTCTCCTCCAGAATGGGCTGAACCACTTCTGAAAGGAATTCTTCTACCTGCTTGGGAGCGCGTCCTACATATTTCTTAGGATCCATGGATTTTTTCAGATCCTCTAAGGACAGATTGAAAGCAGGATCTGCGGCAATCAGCTCCAGCAGATTGTTGTCCTTTCCTTCTACCTTCACAGTCTTACCTGCTTCCATAGACAGGGTACGGATTCTTTCATGAAGCTCCTGACGGTCTCCACCGGCCTTTACCGCATCCATCATAATATTTTCCGTAGCCATGAAAGGCAGCTCTGCCATCATGTGCTTTTCAATTACCTTAGGATATACTACCATGCCGTCTACTACATTCAGGTACAGATCCAGGATGCCGTCTACAGCCAGGAAGCCTTCAGGGATACTGATTCTCTTGTTGGCAGAGTCATCTAATGTGCGCTCGAACCACTGGGTGGAGGCTGTCAGCATAGGATTCATGCAGTCGCTCATGACATAATTTGCCAGAGAGGCGATGCGCTCGCTGCGCATCGGATTTCTCTTGTATGCCATAGCAGAGGAACCGATCTGACTCTTTTCAAAGGGCTCTTCCACCTCTTTTAAATGCTGGAGGAGACGAACATCATTGGAAAACTTGTGAGCGCTGACGGCAATGCTTCCCAACACATTCATCACCCTGCTGTCTACCTTGCGGGAGTAGGTCTGTCCCGATACCGGATAGCAGGAAGCAAAGCCCATCTTTTCTGCAATCTTCTGATCCAGAATACGGCATTTCTCATGGTCTCCGTCAAAAAGCTCCAGGAAGCTGGCCTGGGTACCTGTGGTTCCCTTGGAGCCTAACAGCTTCATGGAACCGATCACATGATCCAGATCCTCTAAATC
>CAYMSZ010000122.1:1412-5563 GCA_964393285.1 uncultured Lachnospiraceae bacterium
TGAATGATGCCTTTTGCCTTGGGACATTGTACGCCATAGGCATAGACATGAGACATAACATCATGGCGGACTTCCTTCTCTCTGGCTTTGGCAACCTCGTAGTTAATATCGTCCTGATGTTCCTTCATCTCATCAATCTGCTCTCTGGTCACCGGCAGACCTAACTCATTCTCTGCCTCTGCCAGAGCGATCCATAGTTTACGCCAGGTGGTAAACTTCTTATCCTGGGAGAAAATATACTGCATTTCCTTGCTGGCATAGCGCTCAGACAGGGGACTTACATACTTATCATACATAGTTGTTACCTCATTTCTATCTTTCTGCTCTGATCTCACAATTTATCTCTTCCGATGCCGCCTAAATACACCTGCTGGTCTTTATCGGCAAACTCCCCGCGGATGTCCTCCCTGGGCGGTTCAATGGGATACTCTCCGCTAAAGCAGGCCGTACAGATAGGCAGGCCCTCTGCCATCTCACTGAGTCGATCCATCCCCAGGTAGGCCAGGCTGTCCGCACCGATAAACTGACGAATCTCTTCCATGGTGCGACGGTGGGCGATTAGTTGATCCTCCGAGGGAATATCCGTTCCAAAATAGCAGGGATGTAAAAACGGCGGAGAGGAAATCCTTACATGAACTTCACTGGCTCCGGCATCCCGCAGCATCTTGACAATTCTGGCGCTGGTGGTTCCCCGGACAATGGAGTCATCGATCATGACAACCCGTTTTCCCTTTACCAGCTCCTTTACTACATTCAGCTTCACCATGACACTGCTTTCACGACTGCTTTGTTTCGGCTTAATAAAGGTACGCCCTACATAGCTGTTTTTCATAAAGGCTGTGTTGTAAGGAATCCCGGACTCCATGGAAAATCCCAGTGCCGCTACGGTACCGGATTCCGGTACTCCTGTTACCAGGTCTGCCTCTACGGGAGAATCCTGAGCCAGTGCTCTGCCTGCACGGATTCTGGCCTGATATACGCTTACCTGATCCAGGTAGGAATCCGGTCTGGCGAAATAGATATACTCAAAGATACAGCGAGCCTCTCTGGGGGAAGTCCCACACATCTCTGTGTTGGAATAAATCTGTCCGTCCTTAATGGTTACAATCTCACCGGGACGGACATCCCGAATATATTCTGCCCCTACCGTATCCAAAGCAGCCGTCTCTGAAGCCAGAATATAGGCATTGTCCCGCTTTCCGATACATAAAGGGCGGAAGCCAAAGGGATCTCTGGCACCGATGAGTTTTCTGGGACTCATGATTACCAGGGAATAGGCGCCTTTTAATTTTTTCATAGCCGCAGCCACAGCCGCCTCTGCGCTGGGAGTCTTTACTCTGGCTCTGGCAATATGATAGGCTATGATCTCCGAATCAATGGTGGTCTGAAAAATGGCTCCGTCATGCTCCAGCTCTTTCCGCAATTCCGGCGTATTTACCAGGTTTCCGTTGTGGGCCAATGCCAATGTTCCCTTGATATAATTTAACACCAAAGGCTGTGCATTTTCTCTGCTGCTACTGCCTGCTGTGGAATATCTGACATGACCTACGCCGATGTTGCCTCCCTCCAGACTACTCAGCTGACTCTCAGTGAACACTTCGTTTACCAGGCCCATGCCCTTCACCGTCTTTACTTTGCCCTTGGGGCCCTGGGTATCGCTGACAGCGATGCCGCAGCTCTCCTGGCCTCTGTGCTGGAGGGCAAACAAGCCGTAGTAAATGGTAGATGCCACATCATGACCGTCAAAATCGTAGATACCAAAAACGCCGCACTCCTCATGGAGTCCATCCTGCTCCAGATTGCTGTCAAAATATAACTCGTTCATCTTTTATCCTCGCACATTGTGAGACAAGGGACACATCTGTCCCTTCCCTCTGTTTATCTTTTTCTGTCCTTCGATGTATCCTTTGTTTTTCTTACGGGATTTCCGGATTTTTTTAAGGATTTGCTGGTCTTTACACTATAGCCGAAGGTTCCCAATTTTTTGCCCAGACCATAATAGCTGCCATGGTCATAGACGATGGGATTGGCCTTATTCAGATCAAATTTGCCCTTTTCATCCATATAGGCCTCATCGGCATGGACACAAAGGACTTCTGCCAGGAACATATCGTGGGAGCCTAACTTTCTGCGCTCCTTTACCCTGCATTCAATGTTTACCGGGCTTTCCGCCAGGAGAGGTGCCGCTACCTGCTGCGCCTTTTCTCTGTGCAGATGGAGTTTTTCAAATTTATCCAGGTCCTTGCCGGAGCGCACCCCGCAAAAATCTGTGGCACGGACTAATTTCTCCGTAGTCAGATTGATTACAAACTCTCCGGTCTCCAGAATCATATGGTGAGAATACCGCTCCGGTCTCACGGAGATGGACACCATGGGAGGATTGGTGCAGATGGTACCTGCCCAGGCTACGGTAAACAGGTTATCGTGACCCTCCTTATCTACTGTACTGACCAATACCACAGGCAACGGATACAGCATGTTGCCTGCTTTCCAGATTTGTTTACTCATTTTCGAATCACCGTCACTTCTTCAAATTTCTGTTTTTTTAATCCCCCTACTACCACCTGGCGCTCTACCAGATCCGCTTTGTTATTAGGAAATTCCATCATACGAATCCTGTTTTTTCCGTAAAAGCGAAACTCTGTGGTTTTTTCCAGCCGTCTCATGGAATAGGTCTGAAACCTGCTGTATGCCACCTTGCGGCCTGCCAGGTAGATTCCGTCCTCATCTACCCCATCATGAATACTCTGCATCACCCGAATCAGTAAAAAGAACAAAAACAGCAACACCACCCAGGCGATGGACTTGTTGGGAATACATAAGAGCAATCCGTATCCTGCTATCATATAGATACGAAACAACAGCTTATTGTCTGTCAGGGACAGATATTTTGCTTTTTCTGTACGAGCTACTACTTTGTGTGATAAAATCAGTGCGATTGCTACGATAAATAATAACACATATGTAATTGTATGGCCTACCATTGTATGTATCCCTTCTTTTTCTTTTTAGTAATTTCCTAAAATCTTAAAATAGCTGACTTCCTCCATAATTCCCCGAAGGGCACCTAAAACTGCCGGATCCTTGAGATTGCCGTCAAAATCCACAAAGAAACGATATTCCCAGTTTTTTCCCACAATGGGACAAGACTCTATCTTGGTCATATTTAATCCATTGTAGATAAAATGGGACAACAGGTCATAAAGACTCCCGCTTTCGTGAGGCAATTCAAAACAGATGCTGATTTTTTTCGCCTCTCTTCGGAACATCTTGCGGCCTGCCACTATAATAAAGCGAGTGGTATTTACATCACTGTAATTGACTGCTTCCTTTAAGACCTTCAATCCGTACAGCTTTGCTGCTGCCAGACTGGCGATGGAAGCCTGATGAATATCCCCGTCCTCTTTGACTTTTTTGGCACCCCAGGCTGTATTGTTGACACTCATCTGCTTCCACTGAGGGTTACTGTTTAAAAACTGGGCACACTGCATAAGTCCCTGGGGATGGGAATAGACAACCTGAATGTCTGACAGATTAGCCTCCGGCAGCGCCATAAGGGCGTGCTCCACCTTTACATAGACCTCTGCCACAATATAATTGTCATAAAATCCAAGAAGGTCATAGACATCACTGACGGTACCTGCTGTGGAGTTTTCAATGGGAAGGACTGCATAATCCGCATCCCGGATGCTGATGGCCTTCATGGCATCTTCCCAGGTATTCACAGGCTCCAGATGGGCATCTTCTCCGAAATACTGCATGGCTGCCAAATGGCTGTAAGCTCCCGGTACTCCCTGATAGACAATATTGGCATGAGGATTTAAGTTCTCTATTTCCTCAAACGGCAGGCGAAGACCCTGTCCATGCTCCGCCATGACATGGTACTGCAGCTTACGGCTGACTGTCATAAGCTGTCGGAACAGATCCCGAACTCCCTGCCGGTTAAAATCATTGGCTGCCAGGGCTTCCACTGTATCTAATTTCTGTGCTTCTCTTTCTTTGTCCAGCACTTTCTTATGATTTTCTATTTTATACTCTGCAACAGACCGACAAATCTCCTGCCGCTTTTCAAACAGCTCTACCAGCTGTCTGTCTACCTGATCAATCTCTTCCCGCAATTGCTGCAAATCCATAAAATCTCCTTCTTTTGA
>CAYMSZ010000123.1:0-5531 GCA_964393285.1 uncultured Lachnospiraceae bacterium
AGGTTCCGTTACAGCAGGAGTCTCTGTTACAGCCGGTGCTGTTGTCTGGGTTGTGGAGCTGCTGTTATTTTCAGGGGTCTGGGTCTCTTCGTTCTTCACTGTCGCTACCTTTAGCTTAACATTTCCATTTGTGGCTGCTGCCGAAGTTACCTGAATGGTGTCTTTTACCGGGCTGGCAGGAATCTCATATCCTGAGGGAGTCTTGCTGACGCTGACTGTATATTCACCCAACAATACCTTCTGGAAGACAGCCTTGCCGTCGGTACCTGTCGTTGCCGTCAAAGATACTTCGGTGCCTCCGTAGGTGGAGGTGCCAGTCAGAGACAGGGTAACACCATTTACCGGGTTATCCTTCTCATCCACTACAGTATACGTAATCTGGGAGCAAACCACACGGCTTACACTCAGGGATCCTTCATAGCTGTCTGCCTGCTTCATAAATTCTACTGTCACTGTGCTGCTGTCTTTTCTCTCATATCCGGCAGGGATGCTGGAAACCGTCACTGTATAGCTGTCCTTTGCCGCTATCTCTGTAAATACCGCTTTGCCGTTTCCATCGGTAGTGGCCTTTACCGTATTGCGGGAGCTGGATCCGGTCATGGATACCTCTGCTCCTGATACCGGATTCCCCACCTCATCCACTACCTGATAAGTAACGGTTTTTACAGTAGGATCCGGTGTGTTGGAATAACTGAAATATGCCACATTCATATCTACATATCCACTGATTCCGCTTACTGTACCCTTGCTGGAGTACTGCCACATCTGGTAGCTGCCTGTATAATTGCTCTCTGTGCTTAATCCGCCGGACGTATAATGGGCTAACCAGTACTTGCAGCCGGTAATTACACTCAGATCCCATTCATTATAGTAGGCATTCTTGCTGGCATACATCATGGGAGAATAGCCCTGTCCCTTCACATAGCTTAAAAAAGCTGCTGCATTCTTGCTTCGCTGGGTCTTGCCGATTCCATAGGTACGGTAACTGGAATCATTATAACCCTCACAGTCATAGACTACCGGATAGGTAATCTGGTAGCTGGATATTCTCTGGCATACCCAGGCTGCCTCTTCCTTTGCTTCCGTCTCGTCTACTGCTGTAGAGAAGAAATACACGCCTACCTTGATTCCATTGGCAAGGGCGCCCTTTATATTTTTTGCAAAATACGGGTCCTCATAAATGGTACCGCTACCGCTGGAACGGTAACCAACACGAATGATAACAAACTGAACGCCGCTGGCAGCTACCTGTGACCAGTCAATAGAGCCCTGCCATTTGGACACATCAATTCCGTAGGAGCGACTAACACTTTCATAATCCGTGCTTGTCTCCGCCTCCGCTTCTGCCTCCTCTATTACCTGTTCGATATTCACCACTGTGGAGGTTCCCTTTTCTGTATCTTCTGTTGCCGCTGCCGGTTCCGGATCTTCCACATCATTTACCGCTGCCACTTCAACCTTAGGGATTTCTACAATCTCTTGTTCCTCTTCCTCTTCAATCTGCTTCTCCACTTCCTTCAGGAGAGTTTCCAGCTCAGCCGTATCCTTGACGGCCTTCTTTCCCTGCTCCAGGGTCTCCTTGGCCAGATCATATTTCTCCAGCTCCATGTAAGCTTTGGCCAGCTCCAGGTAAGCCTCTCCTTTAGACGGATCCTCTTCAATTGCTTTCTGGAAGTATTCCACTGCTTTCTCATACTTCTTGTCCTGTACAAGCTGAAGTCCCTGGTCATATAATTCCTGCCACTTGGCGGCTTCCTCTTCTTCCTCTTGTGCCAGCTTCTGGGCTGTTACCTGTTCCCACATCCACTCTGTTACCTTTTCACGCATAAGCATCCCGCGAAGCTGGTTGGAGGGATCTGCCTCCTCTGTGCCGGAGGACTCCTCTGCTACGAAAGCAGTCGTTTCCTGACTGACTGCAGCATCCCGGCTGCCGGCTGCGCCAAGGGCTACTGCCGTAACTCCTCCTACTGCCACCAGTCCTGCTACCACACATACTACAATTTTATTTGAGACAATCCATCCCTTTGCGGTATGGAATAATTCTTTTCCCTTTGTTCCTAACTTCATGAGTTTCCCGTTCTCCCTTTTTCTATGCCAAATTTTGTGAGTCACCCATCAAAATATCTTTTTCCACTCTTTTGATTTGCAAATGGCGTCTCATTTTATTCTGGCGGTTTCTCTCTGGTTATTCTTTCCTATCTTAGCACATTTTCATAAAATTGCATACTGTCTGATGATAGTAAAAATATATTCATAACTGACAGAAAGCTGCCTTGCCTGATTTCGAATCTCTTTTTCCTCTATTGTCGATTCCCACCTGTCATAGAGGGGAAGCAGCTGTTCCACTTCTTTCCTGCGGATTTTTCGGTCAAATGTAATGGGACAGCCGGGCACCATGTATTGAGCTTCCCGGATATAAAGGAAATGCTTATCCTGATACAGGCCAAACCATCTGCCTTCTCTGGTCATCAGTTCTACCGGTTCTGTAACTTTCCCGGTGATTGCTTCCCAAACAGCCGGAAAGCAGGCTTCTCTTCGAGTTTCCGTCTGATGGGACTTTTTCCCCTCCTGCATCTGTTTGACCCGTTCCCGTCTCTCCTTCAGCAGCACCTCATAATTCCAATGGGTCAGGTATCGTCTTACATCGTCTTCTTCCCATAAAAAAGGAAGGAGCTGATCCGACCATATTTTCATACTGTTCGGATTTGCTCCTGTCTCTCCCAGAATACGCCAATCTTCCGGACCGTACTCAACGGCGATTTTTGTTTCCCCTTGCTGTCTCTGCTCCAGTTTCCTTTGCAAAGCCGAGAGATTGATTCTGACCACTCCCTCTGCCAGCCACCGGTCTCCCGGCTGCCAGATTGCCAGGGTTCGATTTTCTACATACTGATAGGCCTTAAGCCGGGAAACTTTCTCCCTTCCATGGGGCTGTTCCGTAGCGACCATGCTTTGATCTGTTTGTTCCACAGGGATACCTCCTGCCAGACGATTTCGTCAAGGACAAAGTCTTTCGACTTTTTGACCCTTAAATCATACCATGGTCAAAAATCTCTGTCAGGCAGATATCATCGACAAAATTTTACCTGTTTCAGCATCGTACTTTCAAAAACTGTGCTTTTCCGTGAAGGGTTACCGGCACGGATTCTGCAGGGATGAAAATACAATCCCCCTGAAAGAAGGGGATGGTTTCCTCATCGTAGAAAAGCACTCCGCAGCCCTCCACACAGAGAATCACCTGAAAGGAGGCACTGTCTGTCTGCATCGTAAACATCTGTCGATGCCGTTCTGTATTGATGAGCAGTCTCTCTACCTGAAAATAACGGCAGCGGCAAAGCAGTTCCGAAGCACAGCCCGGGTGAAAATGAAGCTGTCTCATAGGCTGACGAGGCGTTGTGCTGCTTTTTCGATTGGCTACCTCCAACGCTTTCTCGATATGCAATTCCCGCAGGTTCCCGTTTTTGTCTACCCGGTTATAATCGTACAGGCGATAGGTCAGATTGGAGCTTTCCTGGATTTCTGCTACCAGCGCCCCTGCGCCAATGGCATGAACGGTGCCGGCCTTAATATAAAAGACATCCCCTTTTTGGATCTTCACATGCTGAAGGGCATTTTCAAATGTCCCTTTTTGGATCATCTCATGGACCTGTTCTTTGGTTACATCATGGGAAAATCCGTAGACCAGTTTGGCATCCCTTGCTGCATCCAGCACATACCACATCTCATTTTTTCCCATGGCTCCGTTTTCATGGATGCGGGCGTATTCATCATCAGGATGCACCTGCACAGACAAATCCTGCTTTGCATCAATAAATTTAATCAAAATCGGCAGTTCGCCTGTTCCCTGATGACGGCTTCCCAGATAATCCGGATGATCCTGCAACACCTGCGTTAAAGTCTGGCCGGCGCAGGGACCGCTTGCTACTACGCTGGGTCCGTCAGGATGGGTGGAACACTCCCAGGTTTCTGCCAAAGGCTCCATGGGAATCTCTTTGGCAAAGTCATCATTTAAACGGGTGCCTCCCCATAAATAATCCTTGCCTGCCGGCTTCAGGATAAAGGGAGCATGTTCTTTGCCTGCTGTACTCCTGTTTTGTATGGGCATAATTAACGCTCCAATTCAAATTTTTTCTTATCCTTCACACTGATTTCTTTTCCGATCTGGACCTCTATGAGGGTCAGCTCTGTGTCTGCCATAACAGTATGGCGGCATCCTGCCTCCATGGTAATCACATTTCCGCTGTGAATGGGCTGTTCCATTCCATCTACAATGACCCGACCTGTTCCGGAGAGAACCGTCCAGATCTCATCACGGAATTCATGGCTATGGTAATTCATTCCGTGGCCGGGATGCAGGGTTACCTTAATGGTCATGCTACCATCTTCCACATCCAGCACCCGATATTCGCCCCAGGATTTTTCCGCATACATGATCTGCTGCTCCAGCTGATCTACATAAGGCTTGATGTAACTGGATTGCTCCTTGTCTGATACCAGGATTCCTTCGGGTCCGGCAGAAACGACTACATCCTTTAAGCCCATACACAGCACAGGCACATCCAGTTCATTCAGCACATGGACATTTTCGCAGGTCTCATTTAGAACTGCTTTCCCGATGGCCGGTTCATCCATGGCTTCTGTCAAGGTATTCCAGGTTCCCAGGTCCTTCCACTGACCGGAGAATCGCATGACGGCGATATCGGTTTCCTTCTCAACCACCGCATAATCAAAACTGATCTTAGGCAGGGTTTCATATCTGGCAAAAAGGTCCGTATAGTCTGTGTAATTTACCATTTTTCTGGCAATATCCAGGATATAGCCGATCTGATATGCAAAAATTCCGCCATTCCACAATGCGCCTTGGGCAATATACTTTTTTGCAGTTTCCATATCCGGTTTTTCTTTGAAGGTTTGCACCTGACTAATGGAGGCTGCTGACTCAGGAATGATATATCCGTATTTCTCGCTGGGATAGGTAGGCTCCATTCCCATGAGACACAGCTTTGCCCTTCCGGATGCTGCCAGATCTCCCAGCTGATGAATGGCTTTGAAATAATCCGCTTCCACATAAGGGTCTACCGGGCATACCACCACGGATTCCTTTTCATCTACTCCCTGTACATCATGAAGATAGGCTGTTGCCAGCAAAATAGCAGGAAAGGTATCTCTCCGACAGGGCTCCACAGAGATTCCTACCTGTTCTCCAATCTGATTATGGATGGTGGAAACCTGGGTTTTGGATGTCGCTATGGTCACCTTTGCCGACGGATCCTCTGCGCAGATCTGATGATACATTCTCTGCACCATGGATTCATACTCTCCTGATTCCGTCCGGAATATTTTAATAAACTGCTTGGAGCGAATATCGTTAGACAATGGCCACAGCCTCTTTCCGGATCCTCCGGACAGCAAAATAATATTCATATTCAATCCTTTCTCCTTTTGTTATATCATAAGTCATTATAAAGATAGAGAAAGTCTGTATCCGACTCTCTCTACCTGTTTTCCACGATCTCTTTGCTATATTTACAGCA
>CAYMSZ010000124.1:0-5505 GCA_964393285.1 uncultured Lachnospiraceae bacterium
ACCCCATAGCATTGACGGGAACACAGATCAAATGGATTGCTCTGGTGACGATGATCATAGACCATACCGGATTGATTCTCATGAAGGGGACGGCCTGGTATGGGGCATTTCGATGGATCGGGCGGATTTCCTTCCCGCTGTATTGTTTTTTATTGGTGGAAGGATTTTGTCATACCCGGGATATAGGAAAATATATGAGGCGTCTGGCAGGATGGGCGATTCTCTCAGAACTGCCTTATGATTGGATGTATTGTGAAGGACAGGGGGGAATGGTATGGACCAGGGCACTATGGAATCATCAGAATGTGCTTTTTACCCTGCTCCTGGGACTGATTGCATTGGAAGGGTACGTCAGACTGCAAAATAGAGGAAAACGGGAGCTGGCTTTTCTTTGGTGCGTAGCTATGGCAGTGGGCGCTTTGATTGGCAGAACAGATTACTCCTGGGCAGGAGTGGCGTTGATTTGCTTTCTGTATCGATTTCGTCAGGAACACGGATATCGCTTTCTCTCCGGATACAGCACCCTGGTGCTGGGGGTCAATCCCAATGAATATCCGGCAGTTATCAGCTTTGCCCTGATGGAATGCTACAATGGGCAAAAGGGAAAGGCAGCCAGTCCCTGGCTGTTCTATCTCTCTTACCCACTGCATTTGTGTATTTTGTGTATCCTTCGTCTCATCTTATGATGACAGGGTAGCAACCACTTGATTCAGCACATCAAAATATCCCTCAAAGGTTTTGGCGCAGCAGCCGGGATTTAAAATTTCTATGCCCGGTGCTCTGAGACCGATAAGAGAGAAGCCCATGGCCATTCTGTGATCCTCGTAGGTACAGACGGCAGCAGGCTTTGGCATCCCCGGCTCAATGCGGACTCCGTCCTCCAACTCCTCACAGGAAATTCCCATACGGGATAGCTCTGTGCAAATGGCCTGAATCCGATTGCTTTCCTGATGACGGATGTGACCGATGCCCGTAATGGTAGTGGGAGAGCTTGCAAAAGGTGCCAGAGCAGCCATGGTGATAGCCTGATCGGAGCAGCTGCTCATATCCACAGTGATACCCGGATAACATCCATGGGGGATGCCTCTCATCAAAATACCTTCCGGCAGATCGACCCATTCACATCCCAGCATCTCTAAGATTTCAAGGAAGTGCAAATCTCCCTGCATAGAATCCTTATGAACGCCGGATACCAGTACGTCCACACCCAGAAGGGGAGCCAGGGCATAAAAATAGGAAGCAGCGGAGACATCAGGCTCAATAGGATATTCTCTTGCCGTATAAGACTGATTTTGTTCAATATAGAAGCTTTTCTCCTGGGAGAGAGGAGTCACATCCACGCCAAACTGTTTCATCATCTGAGTAGTCATCCGGATGTATGCCATACCATGGGAGCCTTCTGTATGAATGGTCACAGGGGAGGCGCTGCAAATGGCACAGATGAGGAGAGCGCTTAAAAACTGGCTGCTTTGGTCAATATTGACAGTCAGCTCCGTGTTTTGAAATCCATGACCGGTAATGGTAAAAGGAAAATGTCCCTCTTCTCCGTGAAAGGTAACGGTAGCGCCTAATTCTTTCAGGGAAGAGAGGAGAGGAGCCATAGGACGCTTCTGCATCTGTGGAGAGGCATCCATATGGTAGGTGCCCTCCTGACAGGCCAGCAGTGCCGCTAAAAATCTGGCAGCAGTGCCGGCACTTCCCACATCTACCGAAGCTTCTTTGCAGGGAATTTTGCCGCCAGATCCTGTGACGGTGATGGAGGAATTTTCCTCAGAGTAGGTTACCGGGAATCCTAAATCCAGGAGACACTGAATCAGATGGCGGGAATCGTCACTAAACAGGGCTCCTGTCAGGGTACTGGTGCCGTCTGCCAGAGCAGCAAGAAGCATGGCACGGTTGGTAATGCTTTTAGAACCCGGTACCTGTACCCGAAGGGCAGGACCATGTCCCTTGCCCATCAGGCAGGGATACAGGCAGGGAACCGAATAAGAATCCAAATGGATATCAGACATTTTGAAGCTCCTCCACAATTTCAGTAATAAGGGAGTCCGGCAAAGCCTCTCCCAGGAAAAGTTCACAGGCATATTTGGCCTGTGCCACCAGCATGGTAAGACCTGTGGCTGCCTTCATTCCCAGGCTTCGCGCCTGAGCTGTCAGTCTGGTTTCAGCAGGATTATAAATCACATCCAACACGGCTTCACAGCTATGAAAAGGCGTCAGATCCAGAGGACTGGCGTCTGGGTGAGGAAACATTCCTACAGGAGTGGTATTGACAATGATCCGGGCATCGGTATGGTTTTTGATACAATCCTCATAGGTGATGGCATCTCCTTTGCCGGTGCGGCTGACACTTACCACCTGAGCCGCCTGTCCCATACGGAGGGCAGCCACAATGGCCTGGGCAGCACCGCCGGTTCCCAGAACCAGTACCTTTTTATGGGCTGGGTCTACCTGGGACTGCTTCATCATATATTGGAATCCGGGGCAGTCTGTGTTGTAGCCACAGAGATGACCATCCCGATTGATGATGGTATTGACAGCCCCGATGGCCCGGGCAGACGAGTCCATTTCTTCCAGATAAGGGATAACATCTTTTTTATAAGGAATGGTAACATTGATTCCCTTGAATTTTTTCTCCTCCATGAAAACAGGAAATTCTTCCCGGCTCAAAGGCATCAGCTCATAGGTGTAGGATGCCAGCTTTTCGTGTATGATTTTGGAATAGCTGTGTCCCAGCTTTTCCCCGATGAGTCCGTACTCCATGTATGCAGTCTCCTCCTCTTTACGATAAATTGGTGTTATAATATCTAGTATAGGACTTTTGAAGGTTGTCTTCAAGGAAAAAATCCAGCTCCTGGAATGTGCATTCAAAATGGGAAGAATGTAAAAAAGTACGCGGCGAAATATTGACAAGCCGAAGCAAAAATGGTATAGTACACCAGTATGCCGCTCAATGAGGCTTTTTAAGTGTTACCTGCGGGTAACCGCCATAGTTGGCGAGTAATGATAAATAGGAGGTGCCTTATGTACGCGATTATTGCAACAGGTGGTAAGCAGTACAAAGTTGCTGAGGGCGATGTCATCCGCGTTGAGAAGCTGGATGTAGAAGCTGGTGCAGAATATGTTTTTGACCAGGTATTGGCTATCGGCGGCGATGAGCTGGTTATCGGACAGCCTACCGTAGAGGGTGCTAGTGTAAAAGCAACCGTAGTTGGTCAGGCTCGTGCCAAGAAGGTTATCGTTTACAAGTATAAGAGAAAGACTGGCTATCATAAGAAGAACGGTCACAGACAGGCTTATACCGAGCTGAAGATCGACAGCATTAGCAAATAATGATCAAAGTAATATTTTATCAGGATTCCGAGAAGCATTACCTGGGTTTTCAGACTAAGGGACATGCGGATTACGCAGAGGCAGGATCGGATATCATCTGTGCAGGAGTTTCGGCTCTGGTAATTAACACAGTGAATTCCATTGAACTTCTCACGAATAATTCCCTTCGTGTGAAGACAGATCAGGAGACTGGTTATATGGCAGTCAGACTGGGAGAGGCGATTACGCCGGAAGCTCAGTTGCTGATCCAATCCCTGTGTTGCGGGTTAGAATCCATGGAAGAGGAACACAGACAATATATTCATGTTGGATTCAAGGAGGTGTAAGACCATGATGAAGATGAACCTTCAATTCTTCGCTCATAAGAAAGGTGTAGGCTCCACCAAGAACGGTAGAGATTCCGAATCCAAGAGACTGGGCGCTAAGAGAGCTGATGGACAGTTCGTTCTGGCTGGTAATATCCTTTACAGACAGCGTGGCACCAAGATTCATCCTGGCATCAATGTAGGTCGCGGTGGCGACGATACACTGTTCGCTATGGTTGATGGTGTTGTTCGTTTCGAGAGAAAGGGCAGAGACAAGAAGCAGGTTTCTGTATATCCCAGAGAGACTGTAGAAGCAGCTGAATAATTCAGATTCAGAACAAAAGCGTAGTAAGGGTTTCCGAGTTGCAATCGTAATTCGGGAGCCCTTTTTCGTATTATCCTATTAAAATTGACTTTCTGGGAATTGAATGATATGATGCTTACGAGCATCTTAGAGATAGGAGGACAGGAGAGTTTGTCCTCTGGGCAGAGTGATAGAAAATGAGGTAAAATATGTTTGCAGATAGAGCCAGAGTATTTATTAAATCCGGCAAAGGCGGAGATGGTCATGTAAGTTTCCGCAGAGAGTTATTTGTAGCGGCAGGAGGTCCCGACGGCGGAGATGGCGGTCGCGGCGGTGATATTATATTTGAAGTAGATAAGGGACTGAATACCCTGGTAGATTTTCGCCATGTTCGTAAGTATGTGGCAGAAAGCGGAGAGGACGGCGGAAAGCGTCGTTGCCACGGGGCGGATGGACAGGATCTGGTGATTCGGGTACCGGAAGGTACGGTTATTTATGATGATGAGTCCGGCAAGGTTATTACCGATATGTCCGGTGACAATCAGAGAGAGGTCATCTTAAAGGGAGGCAAGGGTGGCTTAGGCAATATGCACTTTGCTACTTCTACCATGCAGGTACCGAAGTATGCCCAGCCCGGTCAGCCTGCCCAGGAGCTGTGGGTACGGCTGGAGTTAAAGGTTATTGCAGATGTAGGACTGGTAGGTTTCCCCAATGTAGGAAAGTCTACTCTGTTGTCCCACGTGACCAATGCCAGACCGAAGATTGCCAACTATCATTTCACCACCCTGAGCCCCAATCTGGGCGTGGTGGATTTAGATGGCAGCAATGGCTTTGTTATGGCTGATATTCCCGGACTGATTGAGGGAGCATCAGAGGGCGTTGGACTGGGACATGAATTTTTGCGCCATATTGAGCGGACGAAAGTGATTATCCATCTGGTAGATGCCGCTTCCACAGAGGGCAGAGACCCGGTAGAGGATATTTACAAGATCAATGCAGAGCTGGAGGCTTACGATCCCTCCATTATGGAGCGTCCCCAGGTGATTGCAGCCAACAAGATTGATTCTATTTATGAGGAAGAGGGAGTAGAAAATCCCATTGAGAGGCTGCGGAAAGAATTTGAGCCTCAGGGCATTATGGTATATCCCATTTCTGCTGTAACAGGGCAGGGCTTAAAAGAACTGCTGTACCATGTAAATGATATGTTGAAGCAGGTAGATGATAAGCCGGTTGTCTTTGAGAAAGAGTTTGATGTCAACGAGATTCGCATAGACGAGAATCTGACCTATGAGATTACCAGAGACGAGGATGGCGGCTTTAGAATTGAAGGACCGAAGATCGATAAGATGTTAGGTTATACCAATCTGGATTCTGAGAAGGGCTTCCAGTTCTTCCAGAAGTTCCTGAAAGAGACAGGCATTCTGAAGGATCTGGAGGAAGCAGGGATTCAGGAAGGCGATACCGTTCGTATGTATGGTCTGGAGTTTGATTATTACAAGGAGTAGTATGAGAACAGTAATGCAGGAGAATGGGGAGTGCAGAGACAGGTTTGACCTGGTTATA
>CAYMSZ010000125.1:0-5398 GCA_964393285.1 uncultured Lachnospiraceae bacterium
GTATTAAATTCGATTTTTTCACGAATCTTCTTAATATGTACGGTTACTGTGGCAATATCTCCGATGGATTCCATGTCCCATATCTTGCTGAACAATTCTTCCTTGGTAAATACATGGTTAGGATTCTGTGCCAAAAAGGTCAGGAGATCAAACTCTTTCGTCGTAAAGCTTTTCTCCTCCCCATTGACATATACCCGTCTGGCTGTTTTATCAATTTTCAGTCCACGGATCTCGATGATCTCATTCTCCGGCATTCCGCTGCCAATCAAACGCTCATAACGAGCCAGATGGGCTTTCACCCTGGCAACCAGCTCACTGGGGCTAAAGGGCTTTGTAATGTAATCATCGGCACCTAATCCCAGTCCCCGAATCTTATCGATATCCTCTTTTTTGGCGGATACCATGAGAATGGGCATATTTTTGACCTTACGCACTCTCTTACAAATTTCAAAGCCATCCATGCCTGGCAGCATCAGATCCAAAATCAGCAGATCAAATTTCTCCTCCAGGGCTGCTTTCAGGCCATCTTCCCCATTTTCATAAATCTCCACTTCAAACCCGGATAGCTCCAGATAGTCCTTTTCCAGCTCTGCGATGGCTTCCTCGTCCTCTATGATTAAAATCTTACTCATGCAGTACCTCCTGATATTTTCTCAATACAATGTGCATTGTGGTGCCTTCTCCCTCTTTGCTGGTAGCCCAAATCTGGCCTCCGTGATCTTCCACGATTTTTTTTACGATTGCCAGTCCGATACCGCTGCCGCCTTTGGCGGAATTGCGGGAAGAATCGGTGCGGTAAAAACGATCGAAGATGTAAGGCAGATCCTTTTGCATGATCCCTTTTCCGTTATCCTTCATATCGATCTGAACAAAATCCCCGATATCCGTCATACGAATATCCAAAAATCCATGGGGCTTGTCCAGATATTTCAGGGAATTGCTGACGATATTGTTGACCACCCGCTTTAGCTGCTCCGTATCTGCGATTACCAGTGTGCCCGGCTCTACCTGATTGTGGTAGGTCAGCGTCATATTTTTGGATTCCAGTTCTACTGACAATTCCTCCACGCAATCGTCAAAATATCTGCCGATATCCAATTTGGTAAAGGCGTAGGGAATCTTATTGGTATCAATCTTAGAATAAAATGTCAGCTCATCAATGAGATGATCCATATCATTGGCCTTGTTATATATGGTGCGAATGTATTTATCCATTTTCTCCGGAGACGAGGCAACACCATCCATGATTCCTTCGCAATAGCCTTTGATGGCAGTAATAGGAGTCCGCAAATCATGAGAAATATTGCTAATCAGCACCTTATTCTCCGTATCATACTGAACTTTTTCTTCTGCTGATTCTTTGAGGCGCTGGCGCATCTCCTCAAAATCCATACACAGCTGTCCGATCTCATCCTGTTCCGTCACATCCAGTTCAAAATCCAGATTGCCATTTTTGATCTCTCTGGTAGCCTGCTGCAGTTTTACCAAGGGTCTCAGAATTGCCCGATAAATCCACAAGGCCATGACCATTCCCAGCATCAGCAGCATCAAAATCAGCATCAATGTCACCTGGACAAATACCGATCGCACCTGAGGCAGCACCAGTCCCAATGCCGTAACCAGAAATATGCTGCACTCCGTTCCTTCCTCATTCTGGAAGTCCTGCTGCTTTACCAGGTAGTTGCTGCCGGTCTCCAGATCGGTGCAGTAGGAGGTTCCATGGGAGATATCCGCTCCCTCATAGTCAGGGAGTTCATCCAGAAAGGCATCGGAAAGTCCCTCCGTTCCCACATAATAACAGGTATCTCCTTTTCTCAAAATCAGAAAAGAATATTGCTGCCGCAGGCTCTCGTTCAGCTGCTCCAGCGTCTCTTCCTCATCCAAGGCAGAGGGATTTTCCACTGTCTGCAATTTGATGTTCTCAAAGGCATCGGAAGTCATCTCATTGATGATCTGAACCGCATTGGAAGAAAACAAATTGGAAATGCTGATCTCATATCCACTGTTAGACATATTATGGAACTGGCGGCTGGAAAGAATCGTCGCCGCCATGTAAACTACCACAATGGGTAACAATATAATCATGATAAAGGCCAGAATCAGTTTGGTCCGAAGCTTCATTTCAACGCAACCTCCGTGATTTTCTGGTCCCCGATCCGAAGCAGTCGATTTCTGGATTTTCCTACCAGCATATGGATACTGCCGTCCAGTTCTCCTTCGTACTTCAAGGTCCCGTTCAGGGTATACAAATGGCATTCCGACTGATCGTACAGACAAATCCCCGGTCCTGTGAAAGAAGCCGTTACATATTCATAGGAAACAGGAATCCTGGACACTTCGGTCCCGTCTGTATCAAAAACATACAGCTCGTACAAACCTGCCGAATCGGCGCTGTCTGTAATAATCCCAACATGGGAATCATCGTAGAACACGCTGCGAATCTCTTCCTCAAAGGTATGGGTCACTCCCTCCTCCGGCGGCAAGGCATTCTTGGGAGATATCTCCTCCATAGAGTAGAAGGTTACTCCATTGTCTAAAAATGCGCAGGCCCTGGTATTGCTGAGAAAGGCAACCTGGGGACACAGAGTGCTCCCCAACTGATAAATCCCTGTGGTACGGTCTGTCAGATTTTCTCCTGCCTCGGAAAAATTCAAAAAGGCAATATAATTTTGCATAGAGCCTGCATCTACATAGATGCAGGACAAAATCATCTGTGTGCCGGAGGGAGATAACTCCATGGAAATGGGGTATCCTTCCCCGCCCATCCACATCTTCTTCTCAATATCCAGCCGGGTTCCCGTCTTATCAAAGAAATCAATGTAGCATACGTCTCCATCCTCCAGCAGCACCGCCGTCATGCCATTTTCCGCAACACTCATGGCAGTAATCGACAGGGTGGTCTCCACCTGCCCCTGGCATCCGGATTCGTCAAAGAGATAAATCCTGCGGCCTTTGCTTTCGGCAATGGCCGCGTTGGAGCCTCTGACTGCCACAATAGGGGAGCGCATCTCATAAGCCTCGCTCCACACTACCTCTCCATCGCTGTTAATGTAAGAAGCGCCGTCCTGGCTGTACTTCAACACATTACTGCCAAAGGAAACATAGGAAGAGGATGAATTCTCCGCCAGGTCTTTTTCCCATTTTACTTCATACTCGGTGTACTGCTTTCCCTGATACTTCTGATAGAAAAAGTACACTACCCCTACTACGATCAATACGGGAATCAGCACAAGCAGGATTTTTTTCATCCGATGCTTAAAAAGCTTTGACTCATAGGAATCCTCCCTGGTCTCCTCCTCTTTTGAAGCACTGTCCTGCTCTTCGTTTTCCGTATGTGTAATCACCATTCTTCGGCGCAATTGATTTTTTTTCTTTTCCCGTTCTCTCTCTTCCACTGTCGTGCCTCTTCTTCCTTTTCTCTTCTTTTTAGTGTAGCATACTTCCCGTGGAAATCCTAGAGGAACCGGTTCGAAAATTTCACAAAACTCCCAAAAAATGGCACATTTCTCAGGGCAAAATCAGCACCTGTCCTGCCTGAATCAGGTCTGCATCCGACAGCTGGTTCAACTCCTGTATGGTTCGTACGAAAGCATCTGTCCCATAGAACCTGCGGCTGATGGCAGACAGAGAATCCCCTGCCTGAACCACATAGGTCATCCCCGGTGTCGCTAAGACAGGCGCCGCCTCTGTACTTTCCTCTGTCTGGGTATCCCCGGAGCTTTCTCCTCTTTCCTCTGACTGAGTTTCCCCGGAGTTTTCTCCTCCTTCCTCTGCCTGGGATTCCCCGGAGCTTTCTCCTCCTTCCTCTGTTTGGGTTTCCCCGTCTCTTTCCTCCGTTTCTGATGTTTGTCCATCCTTTTCCGGATTCTCTACCACTTGTCCACTGCTATTTTCAGAATTCCCTGTGGTTTCCACATTTCCCGGGATTTCTTCCACGATGATCCCATTGCCGTTGCTGACAATTTTCTCATATGCCCCTTCCTCCTCTATGGAGTTTTGTTCCACAGTGCCATTCACAGCTACGGCATCTTCCTGCCCTATATGTAGACGTTCCAAAAGATCTGACACCTGAACTCCCTCTCTCCTTTGTTTCATAAGAAGGGCTCCTCCCAGAAAAACAATACATGCCATGGAGGCGCACAAAGCGTACAGCCCTCTGCCGTTTGAGCGGTTTGCCGCCAGGTTCTCCGCTTCTTTTTTCATGGACTGTCGATAGCTTTCCACCGGGTCCTTGACAGAATCTTCCGCTTTTTTTCTAATGGGGATGGGCTCGTTCTCTACACTGCGAGGACGCAGATGATCCATCATGTAATCCTGCATCGCCTCATTTCGTTCAAAATAACAATAATATCCGTTCAATCGCTCCTGCCCTTTGTCCAGAATCCGATAGAAAAATTCTTCTCCCTCATCTGTCAATACATACAGCAGAGACTCCTGACAGTCTGCAAAATTTTCTTTTGTCAACCGGAACAGCATCTGTTTGGAAAATCGTCGATAAATTCCTTCACAGGCAAAAATCCCGCACAAATCCTGTCCGGGAAAATACTGCTGCAGCAAATCATATGCCTTTGTCCATACCTCTTTTGAAAAGTCCCAACTTCCATTTTCCTGTTTTGGCAGGTCTAATTCCATGGCCCCGTTGATAAACCCATGGGGAACCTCTCCATTCCTCTCCCAGTGCCCTACCAACAGGCCCATGGCTCCCCCTTCCTCTGTGTCTTCCCGTTCCTCCTGCAGTTTTCTCAGATAGGTGCTTACATAGTCTTCCATGTATACCTTAATGCGTTCCTCCCCTGCTCCGATCTGCCGTATATTCTTTGGAGTGGAGTCCACCTTCACATCTCCCTCTCGGTTCATCTTGCCTCTCTCCTTTCCGGTACCCCTGCTGGGTGCTTCCCTGTCTCATATCATTCCGCTGGCGCAGATTCCTTCGTAAATGCAGTCTGCCAACTCCATGACCACCGATAATCTGGTATTCTGCAGCAGCAGCGGTTCCAGGCTGGTT
The DNA here is from genome assembly GCA_964393285.1 of uncultured Lachnospiraceae bacterium. Taxonomy (GTDB): domain Bacteria; phylum Bacillota; class Clostridia; order Lachnospirales; family Lachnospiraceae; genus RGIG7193. Next base: position 5,006 of record CAYMSZ010000125.1, read on the forward strand.
CCACTACCTACAATACCTGTAATATAGATATCTCCCACTGTCCCCAGATTCTTATGCACTCCCAGCCCCGGTTTTAAGGAGCCAATCCCCATGGTAATATAGCCTACATGCTCTTTTCTGCCGATGGATGCATCAATTGCCACTACAATATGATCCGGATACTCCATGCGAATCCGATCCATGGTTTCATCCAGGTTGATGGCATGAACCGGCTGATGCAGTGTCCCCAAAAACGCCAGCTGATCCAGTCCTCTCTTTTCCAGCTTATAGCCAACCAACGGTCCCAGGCTGTCCCCGGTAGAGCGATCACTGCCAATACACAAAAAAAGCACGGAGGTTTTCTCCTGTTTCTCCTTCAGCTCCTCCAGAAATGCGTGGAGCTGTCCTCCAAAT
>CAYMSZ010000126.1:0-5329 GCA_964393285.1 uncultured Lachnospiraceae bacterium
AAAGCGACCAACCGTAAAAAGTTGATCGCTTTTGCTTTGCACATTTTAAAAGGAATACCGACTGGAAAGACTACCAAATCTATTACAAAAGGAAGGAAATTTCCAGCTCTCCCACAGTCAAATCTCCCTTAGGTCCTGTCACCAGACCTGTCATGCCCCAGGCTTTGGCGGCAATAGGGGCAGTGATATTCTCTTCGAAGAGGTCCTCTCCGGTGATGGTGCAGCGGATTTCCCCTTTTGCCTCAGAAACCTTTAGATCATAGAATCGCCCAGGCGCGTATGTCTGCTTACTTCTTGCCAGAATCTTTGGCACACCACCGACGCATTCCCCAATCACGCCATATCCATTGGAATCCAAACCGGCAAAAGCAAAGGTTCTGGCACCTTTTGCCTGGAGAAGAAAACCGCCCAAAGAGCCTTCTGCCAGGCAAAGCCTGCCGCAGATGGTGACATCTTTTCCATAATAATTCCCTGTAAAGGCAGCTCCCCCTGTCTGAGAAGTCAGATGAAAGGTTTCGGAATCGGAATCCCCAGTCATGGTACAGGTGTTCAGGGAAAAAGGAGTCAGCCCTCCAAAATCTCGTCGCTGCAGGCTGGGACGAATCCGGTAATGACCGCCTCCGGTGACAGAAAAATCTGCCAGGAAAAGACGGCAGCAGCCACCGGCAGGAACCTCCAGGAAAAAGCCAAGACGGTGGATCAGATCTCCGTCAGTGTCCGGAATCTGCCAGGTGATCCGGGTCCAGTGATCCTCTGATACAGTTATGGAATCTCCATGATAAGAATTCTCTCCCACAGTAGTCAGACAAGGGGTCACTGTAATGGGATCTCCGGCCAGGGATTCACACCGCACCAGGCAGGAGAGGATTTGCCCCGAGTAGACAATGGGAGAGAAAACCGGCTCATAGCGCTCATCATTAAAATCCTCCCGGGTGAAAAAGGCAGGATGATAGAGAAAACAGGGACCCTGTCCGTTAAAGACCCGTTCCATATCTATCTCCAGACAGGGCGTATTGTCATATCGGGTCTGATGGAGGAAAGTACAGGTGTTCTCTGACAGAAGGAAGCCATGGGTGGCTCCTGCCATGGAGAAATCATAGTGAAGTTCCCCCGGATGCTCCCAGAAAGCCAGGGCAGAGGCAGGCTCTTCTATACCGGTAATGAGACAACCGGCATGAGCCAGCTCTCTGGAAAAAGAAGGCATATCCAGAATATTCAGATAGCCGGAGATGCCGGAGGCCACCAGAGAGTCCTCCATAGGTTTCCGATACCTGTCAGGAATGGAGGCAGAGCCGCCGTAGGCTCCCATAATGGTTCCTACATTTCCGGCATTACAATCCGTATCCCAGCCGCACATGACTGCAATTTCAATGGTGCGGGCAAAATCTCCTCCACCGTAGCATAGTGCCAGAGCACAAACACCGGCATTGGGGATAATGTGGCATTCTCCTGCAAAACGGTCATAGCCCCAGTGAGCCAAAAGATATTCCATGCACAGATGCCAATCCTCCGGGTGGGCTTTATGAAAGGCCATAACACTGCGTACTACCTGGGTGTAAAGAGAATCAGCCGGAATCTGGGACAGACCGGCTTCCAGAATGGCTTCTACGGAATCGGCAGTAAAAGCAGATGAAATGGCGGCAGCCATAAAAGCAGCTCCGTGTAAGCCTTCTCCATCATGAGAGACACTGGAAGCGGTTCTGGCATAGGCAGCAGCCTGTGTCGGGTTACCGGGACAGATCAATCCCCAGCTATCCACAAAAATCTGACCACCGATCTGCTCCGCCATGGTAGGGCCATTCTGAGCCATGCTGCCGCTTTTAGGGGCAGGGATTCCCTGCTTTAGATTCTCATAGGCTGTGTGCTCGGTGCTGACGCCGACACCGCCCCACCAGAACATACCCTTGCCCTCTCTGGTATATTCCAGCCAGGCCTCCCCTACTTCTTTCGGAGTCAGGGTCAGATCCGCCATTTCTCCGGATTGCTCCCGCAGCTTGTCTGTAAGAGCCCGGACAAAATAGACGGGACCGTTGGCATCGTCATCGGCGGCAAAACGGGTAAAATGAGATACATAGTCTTTAATATCGCCGAAAGCCTTTTGTATGGTTTCATAGGTCCAGGGATTGGGTTCCAACGGTACCCCCAGACGGATACCGGCATTCATACCTAAAAATCCCCCGTATACTCGATCCAGATAGTCAGTATAGGATAACATGGTAAATCTCCTTTCAGACAAAATTAAAACACTTCCTTTGCAATATCAACAAAAGCCGGAATTTCTAACCGGGTATCCCCTTTCATCCAGGCAATCTCAATGTTGACAGGAGAGCAGCCAAGAAGAGGGATTTTCACCATCCCAGGCACCACTGCATCAGGCAGAAAAGGCAGGATCAAGACAGCCAGATTGGCCTGGAGCATAATGAGAGCACTTTCAAAGCTGGGAGCTGAGTAGTGCAAATCTGCACCGGCCTCCTGTAACTCCGCCAGGGAAGGCCCCTGACAGGCAGAAAGAAAGTTGGCCGCTGAACCGCTGGTGACCACCGATACATTCCTTAAATCCTGCAGCGTGAGAGAAGACATGGCTGCCAGAGGATGCTTGGGATTGGCCAACACATAATAATTCATCTCATAGAGTGGTACAAAGGCAATGTCGGAGCAGCTGCTGTGCTCACTGGAATAGTAAAATCCGATGTCGATTCGCCTGGTTCGAAGATCCTCCAGGGGCTTGGCATCATCCTGAGGCATGATATCAACGGTGGCTTGCGGATACTTTTCCCGGAAAGCCACTGTCATTTTCCCCATACTGGCATAATCAAATAATTTGCGGATTCCCACTACCAGATGGGAGGCACTGGCTTTGCTGATATCCTGGGCTTTTTGAACAGACTGGTTGTAAAAGGAGGTAAGCTGAACCGCATCCTGATAGAAGGATTGACCGGCAGCTGTCAGACGGCAGTGCCTGGTGTCCCGCTCAAACAGCAAAACATCCAGTTCCTTTTCAATGGCGCGAATCTGGTAGGTGATGGCTGGCTGAGAGATGCACATGATCTGAGCCGCCTTGCCGAAATTCAGGGTTTCCGCCACTTTTACAAAACAATCCAACTGATATATTGTCATAAGATGTCCTCCCCGTAAAATCAACGGTCTTATAGAATTTGTTCCAGAACTCATCATAGCATCCTTGATAGAAAAAAACAACTCATAAAAGACTTTTATAAATCCGATAGAAAATTCGATTTCTCTTTTCTTGAAAAAATGGTTATGATAATGACGTAACGAAATGGCGTTCAGGCATAGGAAATGATCATGACTGAATATTGTGTCATTCTAACCATCAGGAGGAGAATCAATATGAAATCTATTTCCAGACGTGATTTTTTGAAGGGGGCAGCTGCCGGTGTAGCCACCATTGCTGCAACAGGAATTTTGGGGGCCTGCTCCAGTGATCAGGAGCAGTCTGCAACAGTCGGTACCAGTGCAGCAGCAGAGACTACCGCAGAAGCTGTAGAGACCGTAGAGGAGACCCAGGCAGAAGAAGTCGCTGCTCCTACCGGAGACGGTAAATATGTAACCAAGGCCGCAGGCCACGAAAATTATATCTATGTATCCACAACCTTCCGGGACGGCGCCATCGCAGCCTGTCAGGTGTTATCTCATGAAGAGACCATTGGTATCGGCAACTATGCCTGTGCCCGTATTCCTGCAGCTATCGTGGCAGCCCAGAGCATCAATGTGCCCAATGTAAGAGGCGCCAGCACCACATCCAGAGCCATTAAGAGTGCAGTAGAAGAGGCCATCAAGCTGGCCGGATACGATGTAGCAGATTTCTCTGCAGAGATTACGGCTATGCCCAACACTGAGGAGACAGAGCAGGAGGCGGATGTAGTCATTGTCGGTGCCGGTACATCAGGACTGGTAACTGCTGCCAGATTGCTGGAGGCAGGCAAGAGCGTTATCGTAGTAGAAAAGAGAGATATCCCCGGCGGTTCCATGCCTATGACCTATGGCGGTCTGGCTACAGCCGGTTCCAAAATGCAGTTTAATTATGATGTAGACGGCAGCTATGCGGTAAGCACCTACGGCAGTGTAGAGAACATGATGGCATTCTGGGGCATGATGGAGCAGTACCACAGAGCAGACTACTGGACCGGAGAGATGCCTTATATGACAGCTCAGTACACCTATGCAGGAGATGTAGTAGACTGGCTCAATGAAATGGGCGTAGGCTTTAACACCCTGGGTACTTACGAGGGCGCTCAGTCCACCGGTTCTTACATCCCCTATCTGGCACCTGGCTGCTATCAGGGCGGTGCCGGCTATGCCATGATGTTCTTAGCTCAGAGAGTAGAAAAATATGAGAATGGAAAAATCATTTACTCCACTTCTGTGACGGATCTGATCCAGGATGAGTCCGGCAAGGTGGTAGGCGTTCACGCTGAGACAGCAGACGGTACCGTTCTTACCATTACCGGTAAGGCAGTTTGCCTGGCATCCGGCGGCTATGCCAAGAATACAGAGATGTTAGCTCAGTACAATCCCGGCTATGAGAAATACTTCTTCAACTGCGCTTCCGCCAGCACCGGAGAAGGCATCCAGATGGGTATTGCAGCAGGCGGTTTTGTAGAGTGTGAGGGACGCCCTCTGCCTGCATTCCTGTCCAGCTACAAGAGCAAGTTTGAACTGGCATTTATCCATCAGATCTGCCCTGGCATCATGGTCAATGTCAACGGTGACAACATTGGCAACATTACCTCTGATAACCATTACAAGATGGCTGCCGCCAAGCTGAATGAGGAAAACGGTGACACCTTCTACTATGTATTTGATGAGGCCAGTGCCGTTATGCTGAAGGACAACGAGTCCTATGGTATGCAGGGTTACAAGGCTATGTTTGACAGAGGAGAGGCAGTTCACTATGACAGTGTAGAGGAGGCAGCAGCAGCCCTTAGCCTGCCTGGCCTGGAGGCTGCCATTGAGGCCAATAACGCCGCATCTTTGTCCGGTGAGGCAGATGAGTTCGGTCGCCGTAACTGCCCTTACATCGATACCCGCAGCGGTTTGTGGACCATTCAGGTAGATCCTACCTTCTATCTTAGCACAGCAGGTCTGGCCATTGATACCGATTGCCATGTGCTGAATGAGAACAGAGAAGCCATTTCCGGTCTGTATGCTGCCGGTGATGTGTGCGGTTCCATTGAGGAAAAGGACGCCAAGCAGTATGGTATGGGATTTGATGCCGCTATGGTATATGGCTATATCATGGGCGAGACCCTGAAAAAAGAACTGTAAGGCATAAATAGTTGTGAATAAACACCCCGATTTTCACCAA
>CAYMSZ010000127.1:0-5310 GCA_964393285.1 uncultured Lachnospiraceae bacterium
TTACGGCTGGCCGCTTTGCCTGTATTGACATCTATGACGGTCATGGCTTCTGTAGGGTCAATGACCAGATAGGCACCGCTTTTTAACCAGACCTGTCTGGACAGAGCCGCCTTTAGCTCTGTCTCCACCTGATAAAGCTTATAAAGTGGATAGGAAGCATCGGTATAGAGGCGTAAGGACAGCTTTTCTGTCAGTCCTCGTTCTGTCACATAGTGTTTGCAGGTTTCCAAAAGCTCCTGACTGTCTGTAACAAGTTCATAGGAACCGTCTGTCAGGGTACTGAGACGATTCAGCCATCCGGGAGGGCTCTGCCACAGCCTGGTGTGAGCCTTTCTGGTGGCAGACAAAGTCAGAATCTGCTGATAGGTATTCCACAGCTGATCTAACTCTTTTCGGATGATTCCCGTTTCTGTTTCTCTGGATTCTGTTCGCAGGATGAAGCCGTAAGGAAGCTCTGCCAATTCAGACAGAATGGCAGTTCTCCAGGCTTCTTCGTGAATTTTGGAAGAAATGTGATGCGCTGTGGAATCTGTGGTCAGGACGCAGTAGCGGCCTGGGAAAGACAGATGGGAGGAAACCACAGGATCTTTGGTCTTTTGGCTTTCCTTGGTGATCTGTACCGGAAACTCCTGACCGCAGGTAAGCCCCAGACCGTGATCCGGGGCTTCCTCCATAGGCAGATACGCCATCTGCTTCTCTGTCAGTTCTACAAAAGCAGCATGAATGGCCGGAACGATATCCCGGACTTTCGCCTGGTAGATATCACCCAGCTGTCCTTCCTGGGATTCTTCATAAAGCTGAAGTTCTACAGGATGGCCTTGCTGCCAGATGCCAAAGAAAAGACGATCCTGATATCTGGTAATAAGGACTCGATTCTCTTCTTTCATAGAGATGCCTCCGATGTTCCAACGGGTGTGCCAAGACCGTCCAGAGGAATCCATTCTCCTTCCCGGTTGGCATACATCTCTAAACGATGGAAATGATAGCGGTAGGGAACAGGTTCTCTCTTACAGAACCTGTCATAGGCATCCATCAAAGTATCCGGTTTGCAATTGGCCAGACTGCCGGTAGATAATTTCACCAGCAAGGCCCCATCCTCTACCTGCCAGGACAGAATCAAAGGCTTAATATCTACCTCCTGCTCCTTGGTCTTGGTTTTGCGGATGACAGGAATGGTCTCCTGCTCCATCATTGCGGCAAAGGAGGCTCTGTCAATGGCTCCGGTTCCCCTTTTCTCTGTAATCCGATAATCGGCGGCGGCGATATTGGCCATGGCGTTGCTGCGTCTGGTCTCATCGGCAATCTGCACATAGCTCAACACCTGGATCTCCGGGGAGCTGCAGGCATTGATCCGGCGGATCATGGTCTCACTGTCTTCGGTAGACAGCACATCGATGTCCACATAGTCTCCTTCTGTGGTATCTCCTACGCCTAAGGGCTGAGCAAAGGACATGATCTGATGAGGGCTGAAGCCTTCCGAATAGCGGATATCTACCTGGGCTCTCCGCATCAAACGCTGAAAATACCGCATAACATCCAGGTGACCGATGAAGCGCATGGTACCTGTCTTGCTAAATTTCATTCTAATTTTCATAACAGATACCTCCTCCGAATACGGCAGCACCGCAGTGGTTGCAATGAAGCTTACAATTAGGTGTGATCTCGCCTGACTTGGCTCTCTCCCATTCTTTTTCCAGGAATTTTCTGGTGACACCGGTATCGATAAAATCCCAGGGCAGCAGCTCTTCGGTGCTTCTCTCCCGGAAATTATAGAATGCGATATCAATGTGATGCTCTGCGAAAGCTTCCATCCACTTGTTGTTATCAAAATACTCATCCCAGGAATCGAAGAGGCAGCCTTTTTGATAGGCAGCATAAATGGCATCTGCGATTTTCCGGTCTCCTCTGGCAAATACACCTTCCAGAATGGTTACGGGAGCTTCGTGGTAATGATAGCGAAGGCTCTTCTGATTCTTCTGCTGGCGCATAGTGTCTTTGGCCAGGTAGGCTTTTCGTAAAAACTCCTCCGAGGTGCACATAGGTGCCCACTGGAAGGGGGTAAAAGGCTTCGGCACAAAGAAGGAGGTGCTGAAGGTGATCTGACATTTGCCGTTGCGTTCCTCCTTGGGAATCTCATAATAGGCTTCTGCCATTTTTTCTGCCAGCTCCGGAATTCCTCGTACATCCTCATCGGTTTCTGTAGGCTGACCTAACATAAAGTAAAGCTTTACCTTGTTCCAACCACCCTTGAAGGCTTCCATGGCACCGTTCAGGATATCTTCCTCTGTGAGGCCCTTATTGATGACATCCCGCATTCGCTGGGTACCGGCCTCCGGTGCAAAGGTAATGCTGCTCTTTTTCACATCCTGAATCTTACTCATAACATCCAGGGAAAATGCGTCAATACGCAGGGAAGGTAAGGCAATATTCACATGGCGCTTATTGGTTTCCTCAATGAGATAATAAACCAGTTCCTTCAGATGACTGTAATCACTGGAGCTTAAAGAGCTAAGGGAAATCTCGTCGGAACCGGTGCTGTCCAGCATGGCAATGGCCAGTTCTTTCAAAAATTCCAGGCTTCTTTCCCGCACGGGACGGTAAACCTGACCGGCCTGGCAGAAACGACAGCCACGGATACAACCTCGCTGGATCTCCAGAACCACTCTGTCCTGAGTCACCTGCATGAGAGGCACCAGAGGTTTCCTGGGGTAATAGGTACAGCTCATATCCAGCTCAATTTCCTTGCGGATTTTACGAGGAATCCCTTCTTCAATGGGTTCAAAGGAAGCCAGCGTACCATCCTCATGGTAAGTAGGCTCATAGAGAGAAGGAACATAGATGCCGGGAATGTCTGCGCAGGCACGCAAAAATTCCTGACGACTTTTTCCCTCTTCCTTGTATTGCTTGTAGAGCTCCATCATGCCGGCATACTGGGTCTCGCCCTCTCCGATGTAAAACAGGTCAAAGAAGGGAGCAATAGGCTCCGGATTGTAGGTGCAGGGACCGCCGCCCATGACGATAGGATCCTCCTCTGTACGATCCTTGGCCCAGAGAGGGATGCCGGACAGATCTAAAATCTGCAGGATATTGGTGTAACACATCTCGTACTGAATGGTAATGCCCAGAAAATCAAAATTCTTAATAGGGTCCTGAGACTCTATGGCAAAGAGAGGGATGTGTTCCCGCCGCATGAGGGCATCCATATCCGGCCAGGGAGAGTAAACTCTCTCACACCAGACATCCTCCCAGCTGTTAAACATATCATATAAGATCTGGATGCCCAGGTGGGACATACCGATTTCGTAGACATCGGGGAAGCACATGCAAAAACGGACTTTTACCTGATTCAGGTCCTTATAGACAGCGTTGAGCTCTCCGCCTACATAGCGAACGGATTTGTCTACGGAAAGCAATTGGTCATCAGACAATGCCAATTTTCTCTCCTGATAGGGGGTCTTGTCCGGATTTAAGTAACTCTTCTGTTCCTCCAGGGGTAAAACACGAACAAAGAAAAAGTCATGGTTTTCCCGGGCACACTGTTCCAGAATCTCTTCGTACTGATCCTTTTCTTCTCCCAGATTGTCATTCCAGTGGGGAAAGACCCCAATGGTCACGCCCTGTACAGAAAGAAAAAACTGACGAAAGCCTTCCGGTGTGGCCTCGTAGGGGGTCGTTTTCGCCAGATGACGCTTCACCCACAGATGCAAGGCATCGGTATCGGTTAGTTTTTCTTTGTTCCAATGAAATGTCTTCATCAGATTCCTCCATTTCTAGTATTGCAATTACGTAGTAAAAAAGGTCGGGGCAGCCTGCACCACCCCGATCCTTATTGCTTCTGTATTAGTAGGAATAGGTCTCAATCAGCTTCAGCAAAATCTCTACAACCTTCTCCATAGCCTGTACACAGGCATATTCATATCTGCCATGATAATTATGACCGCCTACGCCAATGTTAGGGCAAGGAAGTCCTTCATAGGACAATCTGCATCCGTCGGTGCCGCCTCTGACAGGGGTAGTAAGAGGAGTCAGACCGCAGGCACGAATGGCTTCATTGGCATGCTCAATCAGGTGCATATGAGGACGGATCATCTCATACATGTTGTAGTAGGAGTCGCTCATGGCCAAATCTACGGTACCGGCACCGTACTTGGTATTCAGGAAAGCAACGCAGGTTTCCACGAAGGCTTTCTTCTGCTGGAATTTCTCCATATCGTGATCTCGAATGATGTAGGAAGCCACAGCAGTATCCACAGTACCTTCTACATGAGTCAGATGGTAGAAGCCCTCTCTGCCCTCTGTGGCAGCAGGATCTTCGAATACAGGCAGCAGACTCTGGAATTCCATAGCTACCAGGGCAGCATTGATCATTTTATTTTTGGCTTCACCGGGATGAACGCTCTTGCCATGGAAGGTCAGCTTCACACCGGCAGCATTGAAGGTCTCATACTCGATCTCTCCTGCATCGCCGCCATCTACGGTGTAGGCATAATCTGCACGGAAGTCATCCTGATTAAAGAAATCTACGCCGCGGCCAACCTCCTCGTCGGGAGTAAAGGCGATAGGAATACGATGATGAGGAATCTCCGGATGAGCCAGCAGATACTCTGCCATGGTCATAATCTCGGCAATACCTGCCTTATCGTCAGCACCTAAGAGAGTGGTGCCATCGGTAACAATCAGATCCTTTCCGATATGAGCATTCAGGGAAGGAAACTCGGAAGGCTTCATAATGATATTCAGCTCTTTGTTTAATACAATGTCGCCACCGTCGTAGTTCTCAATGATTCGAGGCTTAACATTTTCTCCGGATACGGCTTCGGAAGTATCCATATGAGAGATAAAGCCGATGATGGGGCCATCTCCCTCCGGCATAGTGGCAGGAATCTGGGCATAAACATAACCGTTCTCATCCATGTGAGGGTCCTCTGCACCCATCTCCTTTAACTCTTCTACCAGCATTCTGGCCAGATCCTTCTGACGCTCTGTGCTGGGAAACTGCTCTACATCGGATACGCTTTCTGTGTATACCTTTGCATACCGTATAAACTTGTCAATAACTGTTGACATATTCCATCATCCTCCTGTTTTAAGATAACCTGCCGGCAAATGGCAAGCAGCAGGCCCAAGGTCAAGACACTCTTCCATCATTGTAAAAAAGAGGAAGTTTTGACCACGCTACCTACAGTATACCGAAAAATCCCAGGAATGGCAATCGGAAAGTGCTTGCACATTCTATTCTTCCTCAGTAAAATATGAATGAGACAAGGGACAAATGGACACAAAATAAATGCTTGCATTTATTTTTGTGTC
>CAYMSZ010000128.1:0-5309 GCA_964393285.1 uncultured Lachnospiraceae bacterium
TTCAAAGGTATCTGAAGCATTTCTTCCTTTTCCTTTTCAAGCTTCGCTATATTTTCAGATACGGGAATCTTCTCATTTTTTACTGCATCAATCCTTCGTGAGACCTTATCTTGTCTGGATTTTATCTTCTCATCTATTACTGTCTGAATCTGCTTCTTTTCTTTGGAAAGTTCCCTTATCTGCCTGCCGATTTCCTGCCTCTGGGAGAACTCCATCAGACCAAGTAATTTTTTCTGTTCTTCCAGTTCTGTCATTTTATGTTTAAGTCCGACGAGCTGTTCCTCTTCCGGTATCGGCTGATCTAGTTCCTCACTGATATCGGCTATCTTCTTGTCATATTCATCGGAGCGTTGGCGCAATGATGCAAGTTCATCTTCTATTTCCTTCATTCTCGCATCATATCGGGGTTTCTCCTCTGCATGATCCTTCCAATAAGTCTTTATTTTTTTAGTTCTCTGGTATTCTTCTTCCTTTGGCTCCCAGTATGCGTAAATTTCTTTCTCATTATGGAATCCTGGTTCAAAAGGATTGGGATACAGCACAGATTTCCCTACGAGATAATCAGGCTCCGTCTCCCTGACTTCCATCAAATACGCCCAAAACTTTTCCATGTATGGTTTTTTCTCGTCTGCCGACATGCCACAGAACATATACTGAGCGCAACTAGGGATGGGCCGGTAGGACTCCGCTGCACAAGCTGAGCAAATGTCCGATATGATCTGCTTCTTGATATTCAGACGATTCTTTAAAGATTTTTCATCTTCACATCCTGCTAACTTCCGTAGCAGACATTCCAGTTTCCAAACATTTTGTTTGTATGTGAGTAATGATCTGGTAATAATTTTTATATGCTCTTCTGTGTCATAATTCTTTTTGCCATAATTTTCATCATCATCCTCATCGTAGTCCAGATCATCATAATCATCCAAGTCGAGTAGCTCCCAACCTATCACACTGCTTATTGAACAATATAAATCATACAGCCCCTCCACCATTTCATTTTTTACTTTGAGGATGTCTTCCTTGCTCATGTCAGAATTCTCTACGATATCTAATGCCTGTTCCAAACCCTGTTCCATTTCTATGGTGTGTAAATCATCCGTAGTGGATTGCCATGATGCGGCTTTCCCTCTTCCGTAAACTGCTCGCCAGTTTTTAGGATCCACCTCTACCACCTTTGTGTAGAACTTATATGCTTCCTCATACCTTTTGGCTCTGATTGCATCGTCACCCAGCTTCATCCAATTCTCGATCATATTCGATTGATCAATCTGGACCATACCCATATTTTTTTGAGCCGTTTCTCTCAGTCTCTCTGCCGTATATTCTATACCGCAGCTATCGCAAGTTGCGATACCACCCTTCCCCATTATAAGTTTTCCACCGCATACTTCACAAACCAAAGCCTTCATATTTTGTCCCCTCCCTGTATCAGATGCGACAGTAAGTCATTGTCTCTTGCTTTCAAACCTTCTCTCTTCTTGTCCCACATCTGGGGCAAAATTTACCTGCTTTTATAAATCGGAAGCCACACTTTATACAGGTATCTCCTGCATTTTGCGGCGCCCCACATTCATCGCAAAACAAGGCCCCAGGTGTTAGTTCTGCTCCGCATTCATTGCAAAACCTGTTCTGCATACTTTGAACTTCTTCCTCCGGGAACGCATCCTTTACTGCCTTTGACACAGTTTTTCCTACTGTTCCTCCTACTCCGGCCATCATGCCAAGTCCTATCCCCACATTTGCAAATTGACCTGCGCCCTCATTGGAAGCGGCATTCTGCGCCACATCAAAGCCTCGTTCCTGCTGATAGGTATAGCCTTCCTGAATTCGTTTTGTTGCCTGTGCCTGGGAATCTATTATAACCTTCTTTGCTTCTGTCTCTGCCTCTATTACATCTGTCTGCTGTTTTATCTTTGCCTCGGCAATATCCGCATACTGGCGGAAATGCAGCTCTTTGAATTTCTCATACTGTGAATCTCCGTCAGGTTTAACGATGGTAGTTATATAAAACCGCTTGAGGTATACTCCATAATCCAAAAAGTCCGGAATCAAACGATTTTTCATATCTTCCGAAAAAGCTTCCAGCTGCTCATCAATCTCAAATATGTTTATCGCTCTCATTCGCATCGTCTGTGCAATATATGTCTTAAGCTTTGTCATAAGGATACTACGAAAATACTCTGTTAACTGCTGGCGATCCAAAATACGCTCCGTACCCACAAGTTTTGTAAGCAAAGTATAGGAATCATCTACACTCAGCGCCATTTCCCCACTGGCACCAATGGACAGCGGAAAATGATAGGTGGGGTCTACATACTGTATTTTACTGGTTGTACCCCATCTGATAGCCATCTGGTCTGCTTTATTTACAAAATAGATCTCACAGTGAAATGGTGTTTTCCCGTCAGTTGGAATATTGATAATGTTTCTAAGAAGCGGGATATTCTGTGTCTCCAGAGTATGTCGCCCGGGACCAAAGATGTCAAATACCTGCCCGTTCAAAAGCAGAACTGCTTCCTGGGACTCATGAACAATAAGTTGTGACAGCGTATTAAAATCCTCGCACGGATGCTTCCATATAAAGGTACTATTATCGCCTTCATACTTGATAATATCAATCATTTTCATCATAAGCACCTCCCCCTGTTCAAACGCATCTTAAAACATTGCCTTCATTCCTTTTTTGGATGATTTACCTATCATTCTGTGACAAATGGATTCATATATGTATAAAATAGCATAGCCTAATTCCTATCGCAAGACTGGTTTTGTTAAATTATATACGTTTTATATTGTTAGTTATATGATGCCGACTACAAAAAAGGATATCCCCTGAACAATTTCCGACAATTCGGTGTTCCCAGGGATATCCCTTTTTCAATTCGCAATACTCTCTATACTTAATTTTTACGTCAGATCCACGATACCATAGGTAAATCCTGCCTCTTTCATCAGATCCAGATAAGGTTTGGCATCAAAATATTCCGGTGAGAAAACTCCTTCATCCTTCCAGAAGCCTCTGCCGATACACTCAATGGCCAGAGCCGCACCAAAGCCGGTTTGGGCTACGACAGCCTGCATGTCCCAATCCTTTATGGATTGCTGATTATCAAAATACTGGTACATGAAGATCTCTTTATGCTTTCCATCCTTGATTCCCTTGCAGTGGACACCTACGCACATCGCTCCTACCATTTCATTTCCGATGTCCTTCGGCTGGGGAGCGCAGGCTGCTACCACATCTCTGGGTACCACTTCTACTCCGCCTACCTGTACCGGTTTCAGGGAGCGCAGACCCAGGGCGTTGATCACCTTCAGGGCATTCATCAGATTCTCATCCAGGGATATCTTGAAGGTAACTTTTTTCACCCCATATTTTTTCAAGAATCTGGGCATGGTAACGGTTTCCTCATGTTCCACCTTCACCAGTCGATTTTCCCCGATTCCCTCCGGCATGAGGAAGGTCTCCTCCCCGGCAAAGGCATCCTCTACCCAGAGACCGCCCTTATCCTCATCATACTCTACATTGGGGTTCATGACCTCATCCAATACGGTCCATACATTAAAGCCAAAAAGGATATCATCCTTGCCTGCTGTGGGAACCGTCAAGTTTCCCCCATCCTTTACATGAATTTCTTCCAGCACATCAAATTCATAGTCAGCGCAATATCTGGCGAACACATTGACTACACCCGGGTCGATTCCCATGCAGATGCACGCCATATTTCCGGCATTTTTCCAGGCCTCATGACGGTCAAAATTATATTTTGTCATAGGTTCTGTGTAGCTGTTTTCGATACCCAGGCCGAAGGCAGGCTCATCCATCGGCACAGACCAGGTTCCCATGTTTCCATATCTGGCATTTGCCTGGAATGCTGCATTAAAAATGTAATTGCTGCAATAGGGATCCACTGCATCCATGACAAAATCGATCTGATACTCCCGAATAAGAGCTTCCATCATAGGGGTGTCCTTGGCATTGATGAAATGAGGCACATACCGTTTTTCTGCCTCTTCCACTGTTGAGCCATAGAACACTGCTGCTTTCTTTACATGCTCCACTACTTCCCTGGCCCGATTTTCATTGTAATCACAGACCAGCATAAACTCCAGCCAGCTTCCCTGAGGGTCTCTCTTTTGCAGGATACGGGCGATGCTCTCTCCTACGGCTCCTGCGCCTACCAATAACATTCTCATAGTTACACTTGTCCTTCCTTGTTGTCCTTCTATAAATGCAGGGATATCAAGGTATTTCCCTGTTTTATATTACTGATGTTGGGGCCAAAAAGTATTTTGACCTCAACTGATGCCACGTATTGCTTCATTGCTGGCACTTTCCGCAATCGCTGCAGCCGTTGCAGATGATCCTGCTGCCACAGGTCTCACAGATTTTCCGAAAATGAGGCACATACAGTTCCTCCTTGGGAATCTCCATCCCAAAGAGTCCGGTCAGTCTCCATTGAATGGGCTTTCCTTCATAATTCACGCCGGATTTAAACGCCATTTTGCTCTGAAGGGATTTATCCGGCATGTAGTAGCGTTTGCCATCCTTGATAAAATTAGTCCCTGTCTCCACCCAGCAAAAGGTAATATCCCGGCTAACACACTGCTCCCGCAGGCTTTTGACCCATTCAAAATCGCAGGGCCTGGCGCCGTCATAATTTTCTCCGCCACAGAGAACCTGTTCAATCTGACCTGTATCCAGGTAGGTCCCGATTTCTACCGGACCAATGAAAGGCGCACACATGATTCCCTTATGTTGAAAAGGTAAATCCAATAAGATGGGAATCCGTTCCTCCGCCCGCCGTTGATTTTCGCAGGTAACATTGAACATGACATTATCCCAACCATCTCCCCAGTCTCCCGGCAGACAGTCTTTCACTCGCTCCGGCCTTTTGGTCAGGAGAAAAAATTTTACATCTCTCCGCTCCCGTATCATATCCCAGGCTTCTTCCCGCCAGGGATCTGCCTCTGCCAGAAAGAAATCAGAGGTCATACATACCCGGATCAGTTCTCCGCTTTGAATCTTGTAATTTCCCTGCCGATCTTTCTGCAGGGGATATCGAAAACCGGCCTTTGTCCGGTAGATTTCCCTGCCGTCCCGTTCCCTCTGACGATCCAGGTAGTACATATAGCAATGTTCACAGCCTTCACTGCATTTGATGCAGCCATGCCATGGGTTCCAAATGTCGTGCATGATGTTACCTCTGATTTGTGGTTCCATTCCGATGTTTTTTCATGGATTCCGATGGGTCTCCGTTTCCCATTGTATCAAACCATATCCATGGTTACCAGCAAAATTTTTC
>CAYMSZ010000129.1:0-5303 GCA_964393285.1 uncultured Lachnospiraceae bacterium
AATGAATATGACTGCCTTCGAATACGGAGACAGTATTATTGTTGTGGACTGCGGTTCCGCATTCCCCACAGATGATATGCCGGGAATTGACCTGGTGATTCCGGATACCACCTATTTAGAGGATAATAAAGATAAGATAAAGGCCTTTGTCATCACCCACGGTCATGAAGATCATATCGGTGCGCTGCCCTATGTCATGCAGAAATTCAATGTGCCGGTCTATGCTACCAGACTGACCATGGCCATCATCGAGCATAAGCTGGAGGAAAAGGGAATGACCCGCTCCGTAAGAAGAAAGGTTGTCAAGTACGGACAGACCATTACGGCGGGATGCTTCCGGGTAGAGTTTATTCGCACCAATCACAGTATTGTAGATGCGGCAGCTCTGGCCATCTTTACTCCCGTTGGCATTGTAGTCCATTCCGGTGATTTTAAGGTAGATTATACCCCCGTATTTGGAGATCCCATTGACCTGCAGCGCTTTGGCGAGCTGGGCAAAAAGGGAGTTCTGGCTTTTATGGCAGACTCTACCAATGCCATCCGCGATGGTCATACCATGTCAGAACGCTCGGTAGGTCATACCTTTGAGACGATTTTTGCAGAGCATAAGAAGAACCGGATTCTGGTAGCTACCTTTGCTTCTAATGTGGATCGTGTGCAGCAGATTATCAATGTGGCCTATCAGTGCGGACGTAAGGTAGTTGTAGAAGGCCGCAGCATGGTTACCATTATCGGTATCGCCCAGGAGCTGGGATGTATTCACATTCCCAAGGGGACTCTGATCGATATTGAGGAATTGAAAAATTATCCGGAGAACAAGACCGTCATTATCACTACCGGCAGTCAGGGAGAATCTATGGCAGCTTTGTCCCGCATGGCTTCCGGCATGCACCGCAAGGTATCCGTTCACAAGGGCGATATTGTGGTTATGAGTTCTACGCCGGTTCCCGGTAATGAAAAAGCAGTTTATAATGTCATCAATGAATTGACCCAGAAGGGGGCCAAGGTTATTTTCCAGGATACCCATGTGTCCGGACATGCCTGCAAGGAAGATCTGAAGCTGCTTTACAGTCTGTTAAAGCCCAAGTACGCCATCCCCGTACACGGAGAGTATCGTCATCTTCAGGCACAGCAGATGATAGCCATGGAGATGGGAATTCCGGAAAAGAATACCGTTCTTATGCACTCCGGAGATGTGCTGGAGATGACAGGAAATTCCATGAAGATCACAGGCAAGGTTCAGGCCGGCAGCATTCTGGTAGATGGACTGGGCGTAGGAGATGTAGGAAATATTGTGCTTCGCGACCGTCAGAACCTGTCTCAGCATGGTATTATGATTGTTGTTCTGACACTGGATCGGGCCAGCTGTACGGTAATAGCAGGGCCTAATATTGTTTCCCGTGGCGTGATCTATGTCCGTGAATCGGAAAATCTCATGGAAGAAGCCCAGGGAGTAGTAGAAGAGGCAGTGGATCGCTGTCTGGAACGAAAGAATTTAGACCGCAATAAGCTGAAAACAGAGATTCGGGATGCCCTGGGAGATTTCCTGTGGAAGAAAATGAAGAGAGATCCTGTGATTCTTCCTATCATCATGGAAGTATAACCGGGAAGACAAGGAGGGCTGGAAGCTTGGCTGCAAAGAAGAAAAACACGGCAAAACAAGTGTCTCATGTGATCATTCAGATTGCTCTGACAGTGATCATCCTTACAGGGATTGCCATGCTGTTTTATACAGGAATTCGCAAAGGCTATGAAGTGGGATATTCGCTGATCGGTTCTTCTGCTGTGGCAGAGGCCCCCGGCACAGACAGACTTTTCGTAGTGGAAGAGGGAATGTCAAAGTCAGAGTGTATGTCGGATCTGAAGAAAGCCGGATTGATTCGGGATTCTTATGTGGCTCTTTTTCAGGAATGGTTCTATGAACTGGAGATTTATCCGGGGACTTATACCCTGAATACATCCATGACAGTACGAGAAATATTAGAAACTCTGAATCAGGAACCGGAGACTACCACGTCTACGGAGACTGTGGAAACCACAGAGGCCGTTGAATCGACAGCGGCCATCGAATCGACAGAGGGTGACGAATAATGGACGCAGAACGTCTGGTTACGTATATACATTCATTGGATCAGGAGGACAGCCCCCTTGTGCGAGAAATCGCCAGGGAGGCTGCTGCCACATCAGTTCCTATTGTCCGCAAGGAAACCGGAGAACTGCTGAAAACATTGGTTGCCTTGAAAGCCCCCAGGGCCATTCTGGAGGTGGGAACTGCCATTGGCTATTCTGCCATTCTCATGGCAGAGGGTATGCCACAGGACTGCCATCTGACCACCATTGAGAAGTATGAGAAACGCATTCCCATAGCCAAACGCAATTTTGAAAAAGCAGGATTGACGGATCGTATTACCTTATTGGAGGGAGACGCCACAGAGATCTTAAAATCTCTGGCGGGACCCTATGATATGATTTTTATGGATGCAGCCAAAGGACAGTATATCCACTTTTTTGAGGATGCCTTGCGGCTTCTTTCTGACGGAGGGGTGCTGATTTCAGATAATATCCTGCAGGATGGGGATATACTGGAGTCCCGGTACGGAGTGGAACGGCGAAACCGCACCATCCACAGCCGTATGAGAGAATATTTGTATACGATCAAACATCACGAACAGCTGACGACAGCTATCGTGCCTATCGGAGATGGCGTTGCCATTAGTGTAAAAAAATAAAGAGGAACGAAGAACATGAATCACGGACAGGAAATGCTGCGAAGACCGGAGCTGTTGGTACCGGCCAGCTGCCTGGAGGTATTGAAGACGGCAGTGATTTACGGCGCAGATGCCGTATATATCGGAGGAGAGGCCTTTGGACTGAGAGCCAAGGCAAAGAATTTCTCCCTGGAGGATATGGCAGAAGGAATTCGATTTGCCCATGAAAGAGGAGTACGGGTCTATGTGACAGCCAATATTCTGGCACATAATGAGGACCTGGATGGCGTGAGACGCTATTTTGAGGAATTAAAGGAAATCGGCCCCGATGCCCTGATTATATCAGATCCCGGTGTCTTTGCCATAGCAAAGGAAGTGCTGCCGGAGATGGAGCTTCATATCAGCACCCAGGCAAACAATACCAACTATGGTACCTATCTGTTCTGGAAGCAGATGGGAGCAAAGCGGGTGGTATCTGCCAGAGAACTTTCTCTCCGGGAGATCCGGGAAATCAGAGAGCATATCCCCGATGATCTGGAGATTGAGACCTTTATCCATGGGGCCATGTGTATCTCCTATTCAGGCAGATGTCTGTTATCCAATTTCCTGACAGGACGGGATGCCAATCAGGGAGCCTGCACCCATCCCTGCCGTTGGAAATATGCGGTAATGGAAGAAAGCCGACCGGGACAGTATCTGCCCATTGAAGAGAATGAACGAGGCACCTTTATCTTCAATTCCAAGGATCTGTGCATGATAGAACATATCCCGGATCTGATTGCGGCCGGAATCGATAGCTTTAAGATTGAGGGGCGGATGAAGACGGCCCTCTATGTGGCAGTAGTGGCTCGTACTTACCGGAGAGCCATTGACGACTACAAAAAAGATCCGAAGCTTTATGAAAAAAATCTGGAATGGTATAAAGCAGAGATTGGCAAATGTACCATGCGGGACTTTACCACAGGATTTTTCTATGGAAAGCCTACGGCAGATATGCAGATCTACGACGCCAATACCTATAAACAGGAAATGGTATACCTGGGTATCACAGGAAACGTGGAGGAAGATGGAAGCTTCTCCTTGGAGCAGAAAAATAAATTTACCGTAGGGGAAGAAATAGAAATCATGAAGCCTGACGGAAATAATATCCGGGCAAAGGTGCTTTGGATTTCTGATGAAGAGGGAAACAGGCAGGAAAGCGCTCCCCATCCCAGACAGAAATTACAGGTAAAACTCAGTGAAACACCGGCATCCTATGATGTCTTACGAAAGATAGGATCCGATGCAGCAGTAGAATAACCGATAGTTATTATTGTACGATGTGAGGGAAAAATATGGTCTGGTATATTCTGGGAATGTTAAGCCTCATCTATTATGCTGCCATTCGAATGTATTCACAGGGACAGCAGCTCACCTGGATTTGGGTGGTTCTGGCAGGACTCTTTGTCCTGGCAGGCATTGGAAAACAATACAGAAAAAAACATGGGAAACGGCATATCCCGTTGGCAGTCAGAACTTTTTGTGTGACCAGTTTTATACTGATCGGAGTGCTGTTTGGCGTGGTGACAGGACGTATTCTGACAGAAATGTTCCGTACTGCAGAAGAACCCATAGATTATATTGTGATTCTCTGTCAAAGCGAATTGTCCGGAGAAACGGAAGAGGAGCTGGAAGCCCGAATGGAGACAGCGCTTTCCTACCTGGAAGAAAATACAGAGGTAAAGGCCATTGTATCCGGGGGATGGAATGCCAATTCCGGCACGGCACCGGCTTACCATATGTATCGTTATCTGGTGGAGCATGGAGTCTGGGTAAATCGGATTATATGGGAAAACCATACAGGAAGAAGCACAGAAAATCTGATCCATGTGAAAACCATTGTAGGAGACACCGAATCCAATCATATTGCCATTGTGTCCAGCAATTATTTCTCTTATCGTGCATTGCGCATGGCACATCAGGTAGGAATCTGGAATCTTCAGATGATTCCTGTGACCACAACAGGATGGCTGCTGCCTCACAGAATTATGGTAGAATTCCTGAATATTGTATATGACAAATTGATGCTGCACTGATGCGAATACAGCAAAAGTGAAACAACGATTGTACTCATAAGTTTCAAAAATTGAAAATATCTAAAAAAACCCATAAAAAGTCATAAAAATCCTTTACGGACAATGAAAATTTGTTTATAATGTACATACTCAGTTCACTACAAACCGGGGGTCTTGTCGTTGTGGCCACACTGTTCTGGTGTTCAAAAGTACAAGTTCGTAAAATTTTTACAAAACGACCCTGCCCTCGCAGGGTTATTTTTTGTACTCATCAGGAAAAAATTGGGATTTGGCAGTCTTCCGGAAATAATTCAGGAGGAAACTTTAGATGGCAAAATGGGTTTATTTGTTCACAGAAGGAAACGCAAATATGCGTGAGCTTCTTGGCGGTAAGGGGGCGAATCTGGCCGAAATGACCAACATTGGGCTTCCTGTACCTCAAGGCTTTACCGTTACAACAGAGGCCTGCACCCAGTATTACGAAGATGGTCGACAGATCAACGACGAAATCATGGGTCAGATCATGGAGTACGTAGAAAAA
>CAYMSZ010000130.1:0-1658 GCA_964393285.1 uncultured Lachnospiraceae bacterium
ATAAAATTTAATGAACCAGTTCCGGTGCAAAGGTCTCCACATAGTAGTCAGAGGATTTGGAAACCTCTGTATTGAGGGTATCAAACCCTATTTCCTCGGCAAGGGTCTCCCGATCCGAAAAAAGATTGGTTCCCAGTCCCAATCGGTTGCCTTGGATCTCATATCCCATGGCAGCCAGCACAGTAGGAAAAATATCCATGTGGGTAAACTCCCGGTTTGTCATGTTGTCTGTGGTCACAGCACTGTTGATGAAGCAATTATATACCGTCCGGTCGTAATAAGAAATTCCGTCTACCAAATAGGTGTCCATACGGGGATGATCCCCGGTAATGATAATAACCGTATCCTCATAAAAAGACTGCTGTTTGCACCATTCCACAAACTCTGCTACCAGTTTATCCGTACAGGCTGCTACATTGGCTGTATCTACGCTGTAGGTATCGCCACAGACATCGCAGTGATAGCCGGAGATGTGATGCAGGTCTACCGTCAGCATGGTCAGATTGAAGGGCTCCGACCCTTCTGCCAGCCGGGTAACCTCGTCTTTTGCAATGTCAAACAGGATGCTATCCTCATAGCCCCACCAAACATAGTAGTCCTCCGGGATGTAGCCCTGCTCCCTTGCCGTATACAGGTCGAATATCTCATAGTCCCCATGGGTCTGGAAATAAAGTTTTCTTCCTCCGAACACTGCGTCCGAACCACACAAAAATTCCTGGGTATAGCCCTGCTCATGGAGAATATCCCCTAAGCCTGTAATCCCGGAGGCGAAGGTTTCCTCCTCCGTCATGGTTGTGCTGTCGTTGGGGAAGGCGTAGGGTACGCCGGTGGTGGTGGTAAACAGAGCTGCCATGGTGTAGCCTGCACCTGTAACTGTGTGGTATCCGCCCAACTGCTCCGTATTGGAAAAAGAGATATTCTCCTGGGCCAAACGGGTCAGCTGTTCTATGTAATTTGCCGATTGTGCCCCACCGTCCTCTACAGAGGCATAGGTTGTCTCCATACTCTCTAAATAGATGTAAATCAGATTTTTTTTCTGTTCTCCCGCCGTAATCGATACGGTATTGGGATCGATATAGGACTCCTCGTAAATACTGGAATAGGAGTTCTTCGTCTGATAATAGGCCAGGACATCGAATTTTAAATTGGCATAAAGAACAGAACCAATCAGCAGCACAGAACAAAAGGCCGGAAGGTGTCGGGACAAAATCGTTCCTACACGGGTTTTGTCTTGTGGGTTGTTTCCACCCTTGCTCCGCTTTCGGTCAAACACTACGAACAAAATATAAAGAATCGCCACTGCCACAGCCGGCAGAACACAGCCTTTCACCACAGCCAGGATCACATCCGTAGATGTGCCCTGTAAATTGCCGGTCATGGTATTGATCAGTTCATTCAGGCCGATGCCATATGTGTTGCTGACCCAGCGAACCGTAACAGACAGTGCCGCCGCCAGAAACAGCAATATCCCGGAAACCACATACCATCCCACCGGCAGCACACGAGAGAATTTTTCAGGCAATTCATGGGAAGACTCTGCAGGCTGTACCTGAGAAGACTCTGCAGGCTGTACATGGGAAGATTCTTCAGGCTGTACCTGGGGAGACTCTGCAGGCTGTACCTGAGAAGACTCCACAGACTCAACGGGAAGGGATTCT
>CAYMSZ010000130.1:1758-5297 GCA_964393285.1 uncultured Lachnospiraceae bacterium
AGACTCTGCAGGCTGTACCTGAGAAGACTCCACAGACTCAACGGGAAGGGATTCTGTCAGATGCGGCTTTTGATTCAGTTTTTTCCGCAGCCATCGAATCAGGTTCATAGGCCCCTTCATATCCCTGGCCACCGCATCCCGAAAGATGTTCCATTCCTGGGTCAAATTTGCGGTTTTCCATGCGCTGTCGCTGCCTATGGAGTTGACAATGCCCGCCATACGAATAAAAAACACTACAAGATTAAACAGGGGAAGGAGCAAAATGGTCCACCAATGCTGCCGGTAGTAGGCTTGCACCTTAGGCATTCCCCGCAGATGAAACAGAGAGGAAACGAAATAAAAATATCCCACTGCAATATAAAGCACCGTAATCATGGCTGATGAGATGGCAACGGTCTTGGCGGTACCATTCATCACCATCAGGCATAGTAAAGCCAGATACCAGATCATGCGAGGAAAGGCAAAAGTGTGGTCATACATCAGAGTACGGACATTTACATCACTGATCAGACGGCGGACATGAAACCCGTAATCAAAAAACATTTTTGTTACTTCAATGCTGCCTCTCTGCCAGCGCTGTCGCTGGGTGTACAGCTTATCTATGTCCTCAATGGGGTCTGTGAAAAAGATAGCATCTTCGCAAACCTCCACCCGTTCTCCATAGAGATAACGCATTTGGAACGTGAGATGGGTGTCCTCGCAGATGGTGTCCGTATTGTACAATTTGGATCGCAGTACGGCAGATTTCCGAAAGGCAGAAAAAGCTCCGGACAGGGTGTAGACCTCATTCCGTTCTGAGGCATAACTCCGTCCGGCCAAAAATGCCTGGGCATATTCCATAAATTCCAGTTCCCGCAACAGTCTGGGGAAAAAGTGCTTGTACTTTTTGATCTGCTCCGGCATCGTCAATATTGCTCCGGTCATACAGTTCAGATCGCTGTTTTCCTCAAAACGGGTCACCAGATTTTCCAGTGCGTGAGGCTCCAACATTCCATCACTATCCATATTGATGATGTAGGTGCCATCACAGTTATACATGGCCAGATTCAAGGCCCGGGATTTTCCCTGTGCGGCATCCATCCACTGCAGCTTTAGCTCCGGAAAGGCATCCTGGCATTGGAGATATACCTCATAGCTGTTGTCCTTGCCTTCGTTGTTCACCAGGAAGACCCGGATATGTTCCACCGGATATGTGCTGCGATAAATGGATTCCACGCAGCCGAACAGGCTAGCCTCTGAATTGTAAACGGGAACGATAATGGAGATATCCGGATACGTGGCAGATTTCACACCCCGTTCCCGATGCTTTTTTCGGCGGCGACGCAACAGGAGGATACTGCCAAAAGCCGGGATAATCTCCATAATAATCGGAATGATGATCCATGCCCCCCAGAATATAGATGAATTGCAAAGCGTTTTAATGGTTGCCATAAGAAAAATTCCCTACCTTGGTCTGAATCACTTGTGGTCTGGTAAAGACATAAAAATACAGAAAAACAGTCAGAACATAGAAAAAGATGCGGCCGACCACTGCGTGGGCAACAAAGTAGACATCTGTCCCGAAATAGTGCAGGGCCAGACAAATAATGGAAATGCGCAGCCCGTTGGCCAGAATCAGAGACACTGTGCCCATAACCCCTACTACCACCTTGTCAAGAAACCGGTAGACACGAAAGAAGCTAAGCAGGCAGAGAAATGCCATGATCTCAATGATGCCGGAACACTCAAAATCAATTCTCAAGGTCATGGAGCCCATATCCGTTCCCACATAAAGAATCCCGTACTTAAAGTAGGCACTGTACGCCCCGGTGAGCTTTCCAAACTCACCGGCCAGCGCCGCCACGCAACGAGCCAGGGGCTGGGTCAAAACCGGCTGCACCCAGGCCATCAACATGATAAACAATCCCAGACTCCCTACAAGGAACTTCCAAAAGTACAGCTTTGTCCGGGACAGCACCCACAACAGATAGATCCATCCCACTATGATCAGACCGATGCAAATAGGATTCATGACATACTTACCTCGTTTTTCTCCTGCGATAGCACCAGACGCCTCCCACTACTGCCAGGCAGAGGATCACGCCCAGCCAAGGTCCGGAGGAAGCACCGGCAGTGGATAACCACTGTTGTCCGAATCTGCTAAACTGAACATCGATTTGTTGAAAATCGTTCTCATCTGCGCCGATGAGTGCTGCCACCTTTTTTAAATCCAGCTCAAATTCCATCTCATCGCAGGTTCCGTTTACCGTAACGATCATGGTACCATAGGAATTGTCTTTGTCTACGCTTGCATCATAGGGAAGGCGGCCATCCCAGATGTAATAGGTATAGGTTCCGTTATTTTCCTCTGCCAGGATGAATCTGGGGTAGAAATTTCCCTGATCTGTTGTACTCTTGTATTCTCTGTCTCCATTAAAGGCAATGGAAATGCCAGACAAAAAGTCCCCACCCTGTGTACTCAGATGAGCCGACATGGTGGTAACCACATGTCCATAGAGAACGCCGTTCTGGGAATAGATGGCGGCTTCATTGCTCTCGGTTCCCTGGGCATAGGAATAGCTGATTTCCTCATGAGGGTAAGAGCTCCAATCCTCATACTGGCCGTCAATGACAATGCCACAGGTGCTGCTGCCATTGGAGTTGCTGCCATTTTGGCTGTTCCCATTCAAATTCGCCACATCTGCCACAAATGCTTCCTGCTGGTAGAGACCAAAGGAAAGGCTTTGCTGATAGGAAGGCAGCTCACTGACAGGAATGGCAATCTCCCACTGGGTGCCTACATGACTGGCCAAAGCCCCCTTTACTCCGTTGACAGAGCCGTCCCGCAGCTGAAATACCAGCTCCTGGCCCAAATCCGTAGTAATGACATATCGTCCGTTATGGGAAGAACCTGCCTCTTCTGCACTTCCCCCTGATGTCTCCCGAAGATAGAGGTACACATAGTCTCCGTCAAACACCATGGCTGCCTGCTCCAGGTTCTCCTCTGACTCACTGACAGCTGTTTTGGTGACTGCGTCCCAGTCAGAAAACCTGCCATCCACAATGATGCCTGTATATTCCGCGTCTTTGTCCGACTCATTGGTTCCGTCCAAAACGGGAATCGTAGCAGCCGGCATCTCACTCCCGGCAAAGCTGATGACGAAATTGGGGTCCGTAAAGTAGCTGGCCGGAATCATGGCCTCTACATAGTAAGAAGCCCCTTTGTTTCCTGTGGCCTGGTTGTCTGTGACAACTGTAGCGCCAATGGATGGCAGGTTTGCCATCTGAAGCCAGGTGCTGTTCCCATTTTGGGTAATGGACAGGGCCTTCCACTGATAATCTCCGTCCCACTGGCTCACAGCCGTTCCGGTAAAGCAAAAATAAACATTTCCTTCCGTATCTCTGGCGATTTTCCAGTAGTCCACTTTGTTTTCACTGGAGGCAACCTGGGTAATGGTTTCCCAATCATTCAGAGATCCATCTACGGTAATCTTGCCGGATGCACCGGGCAGCAGCGTATCCTCGCCTGTGTTTTCGTTACTATCGTTTCCGGAAAGTCC
>CAYMSZ010000131.1:0-5259 GCA_964393285.1 uncultured Lachnospiraceae bacterium
GCCTCATGTCCAACCAGGTAGGGGAGCGGTCCAGTTAGGGAATGGTAGTTGCCTAATTACTGGAAAAAATGATAAAATTTCCTCGTGAAATTACTCACGAGGAAATTTTTTTTCAGGCTTCACAAACCCTGTATTTCTGTAAAAAAGGGAGGCTCTCCCCCTCGTGTGAATAAAAGATAAGGAGATGTAACATGAAAGGAATTTCAAGACGTGACTTCCTCAAGAGTGCAGCAGCAGGTGCAGCAGGCGTAGCCCTGACCGGCATCCTGGGTGCTTGCAGCAGCGACACCACTGTAACAGAAGCTGAGACCACCAAGGAGACGGTAGCAGAGTCTGTTGCTGAGACCGTAGCAAGCGTAGAGGCTGAGGCTACTGAGAATACCAATGCAGAGCCCTATACTTCCTGGATGACCGCACCGGAAGAGGTAACAGAGTTCGTAGCTGAGTACGACACCGATGTTGTTGTATGCGGACATGGTTATGCAGGTATCTGTTCCGCCAGAGAGATGGCTGAGCAGGGCGTGAACGTAATCGTACTGGAGAAGAAGGACGAGGATGTATATACCGCAGTAGGTAACGAGTTCGCATCCCTGAATGCCACCATCCTTCAGGAGAGAGGCGTTCCTTACATCGATCCCGTTGAGTTCTATCAGAACTTCATGCTGAACACAGGCAACTATGCAAACCAGGAGCTGATCATGAAGTTTGCTCAGAATTCCGGTGAGACCACAGACTGGTATCTGTCCGACCTGACTCAGGAGGATTTTGATACCATGACTACCGCTTACTTCCCTGAGGCTGATGGACAGTTAAGACAGGTAGGCGCTCTGAAGTTCTGGCCCTCTGTATGCTCCTTCTACGGTGACTGCGGACAGACCAAGATCCAGGGTTATAACCGTCAGCATGTACTGGATAACGGCGGTCAGGTACTGTTCAACACCAGCGCTTACTATGTCATCATGGAAGATGGCGCAGTAGCAGGCGTTGTAGCAAAGTCTGCTGACGGCTACATCAAGATCAACTGCAAGGCTGCTGTTATGGCTACCGGCGGTTTTGGCGCAGACGAAGAGATGATGAACTACTTCATGAAGGATGTGAAGGGCTGCTTCATCGAGAAGAACGGTGATGGATTCAGCGCTATGATGGATAGCGATGGACAGGGCATCAAGATGGCATACTGGGCAGGCGGCCACCTGGAGACATGGGGCGTACCCGGCATGAACATGAAGCATTACAGCCCCAGCGCATCTGTACAGGCTACCATGCCTCAGGCACTGTGGTTAGATCATAACTGCAACCGTTTCTGCAACGAGTTCTACGGCACCATCGAGCATCGTGGACGTGCTACCATGTTCATGAACCGTGATGCATTCTATGTAGTATTTGATAAGAACTTCCCTGAGTATCGTTGCCACCTGGTACCTCAGCATGGCGCATGGTCTCCTCTGAACGGTAACAAGGAGTCCTTCCAGGAAGAGCTGGATACTGCATATGCTAAGTACAAGGGAACCTATGAGGAGCCTGAAACCGAGGCAGCAGAGGAGGGTCAGGGCGGCCCTGAAGGCGGCCACGGCATGGCTGCAGCTGCTGAGTACATCGTAGGCGACACCATCGAAGAGCTGGCTGATAACCTGGGCCTGACCGATGAGCAGAAGGAGAACTTCATCGCTTCCGTTGCACGTTACAACGAGATGTGCAAGGCTGGCGTAGACAGCGACTTTGGTCGTGCATCTGAGGTACTCTTCCCTGTAGAAGAGGGACCTTTCTACGCAGTACAGACCACCACTACCATTGGTTCCACCATGGTTACCATGGGCGGTCTGCTGACAGATGGCGATCAGAATGTACTGGATCAGGATATGGAGCCTATCCCTGGCCTGTATGCATCCGGTAACTGCTGCGGACGTCGTTTCGGTCAGGAGTATTTCACTCCTATCCCCGGCGTTTCCCTGGCTATGGCTATCGTTCTGGGTCGTGAGTGCGGCAAGAGCGTAACCAAGTTCATCCAGAGCCTGTAATCATTACCTTATCGTATATAGGGGGCTGCCGTCAGGCGGCCCCTTTTTTTAAAAAAATCAATGATGATTTTATTCTGTGGGACTTTACCGGATGGTCTCATAACACTTGTCCCTTGCCCTGTTTTGTGTTACGATACCTGGGATGAGTGAATTCGTATCATGTATCATAAGGAGAATGCAACATGGAAGAACTGCTGCACCAGGCAGAACAGGCCCTGGAGAAAAAGGACGGTCAACAGGCATTGACTTTGGTCAATCAGATACTGGAAGAGGATGAGAAGAATGTGGCAGCATGGCTCATTGCCATGAAGTCCTTTCAGTTGATCCTGCCCATTGAAAAATACCAGTCAGAGAATGAGCTGGAGTGTGCCAGAGCAGCCATCGCCTCGGCCAAAAAAGAAGAAAAATACCGGGTACGCAAGCAGGTGTATCTGTTTTTGATGACGAAGATACTGGATGTACTGAAACGGGAT
Organism: uncultured Lachnospiraceae bacterium; assembly: GCA_964393285.1. GTDB lineage: Bacteria > Bacillota > Clostridia > Lachnospirales > Lachnospiraceae > RGIG7193. Next base: position 2,492 of record CAYMSZ010000131.1, read on the forward strand.
GTGGAAGTTCTGGGAGACGGGAGAGATCTGATCAGCTTCTATCAGCGGACCGTTTATTTTGATGCTGCAGGGGCAGCCCAGAAGACGGCAGACAAAGATCAGGAGCTGCGGGAGGCAGTTATGGCCACCTTCGCCTACTGCAAGGAATTGTTTGAGTACATTCCGGACAGCTTTTTAAAGAAAAATGTAGCCTGCAACCGCAAGGCAGCCGAAGTGGCAGCCCAGTGGGTGCGGACTTACAATTTCCTGGAGATGCGCTTTGAATTTTATCATCGCACCATGTCCAAAGAGTATGTCATAGAGGGGTTGCAGCAGTATGCCCGCTATCTTCGTGCCGTCCGGGGCAAAGAGGAGATTCTGGCAAGAGAAGTGCCCTTTAATATTTATCACCTGGATCAGCTCCCCTATTTACAATAGAAAATAGAGAAGCCATTCCGATGTCTACCCTTCCTCCGGCAGAGGCAGGATAATGCTCAGGGTGAAGAGCCCGTCATCGGTGTCGATGTGAAGAGCACCATCATATTTTTCCACGATCTGAGAGATTCCCTTGAGACCATAACCATGGTTCTGGGAATCTTTTTTGCTGGTCAGAATACCACCGCCTGAGTCAGTCTGAATGGTTCCCTCGTACTCATTCTGGAAGGTAAAGGATACCATGCCGTGGGACTGGGAGATATGTACATGGATTTCCCGCCGTGACGGGTCCAGACAGGAGACGGCCTCTATGGCATTATCCAGGGCATTGCCTGTCAGAACGCAGAGATCCAGACCATTGATAAAGGAGAGGCTCCGACCATCCACATAGGGAGTCAGACGGATATCCTGTGCCATACATTTTTGAATCTTTTCTGACAGGATGACATTCAGGTATTCGTTGCCTGTCTCCAGGTTCACAGCAATGGGCTTCATAATGGCCTCGATTTCTGCGGAAAGCTGTTCCTGGATGGGAGAGGGGCGGTCCCCGTCATTCTCCACCTTCAGACTGAGAAGACTGTTCTTTAAGTCATGATATTTCTGATTGATGGCTTCGTTGGCAGCTTTCTGAGAGAGAAAAGCCTGATGCTGTTTCCCCATGAGCTCCTGCATATGGCGCAGCTCCTGCTGCTGGATGCGGGTGGACAGGTTGTTGTCTGCCAGAATGGATAGGATCAGGTCACAAAATCCAAAAAGAAGGAGCATGGAATATATTTTCAGATGGAGGGCATCATCGGTTACATCGTAATTCAACAAGGTAAACTGGATGCTTCTGGCATAGAAGTAGACCAGAGAAGGCGCAAGAAGCAGCACCATCTGGAACGGGGTAAATTTTGCCTTGTCACTGGTTAAAATCAGTTCCCGGAGAAGATAGACGGCGATCATGCCTACAGCGATATTCAATGAGGTATAGAAGAAACTGTTGAAGGCAGTGCTGTTGGAGATAAAAAGGCTGTTCCAGTAGATGCTAAAGAGCATATCGTGACTGATGATCTTGGTACAGTCCTCCAGTACGGCAAAGGACAGAGCGCCGTAGAGGGCGTTGCGCCAGTTGGTTTTGCAGAGAAAAAGACAGACTGCTGTCCAGCAACCTACCCGAAGAATGGTATCGTAAAGCAAGGTGATGGTGGCACTGTACTGGACAGCAGCCGTTACCACCGTAAGAAACAAGACGGACAAAATGCTGGGGAGCTGGCGGGAAAACCGAGGCTTTAGGGAAGCAATAAATACCAGATAGAGAATGCCCCACCCTACATAGCGAAGAAACCAGGAAAAATCCCGTACTACAAGAATATCTTCCATTAACTCATACCTCCCATGTAGGCGGCTATGGCTTTCAGCAGTTCCGGCCTGCGGTATTTACTGACCGGGATCAGGTGGTCACCGATGTGCAGATCTGTTTTGCCCAGCCGGTCAATGGCAGCCAGGTGGATCAGGTAAGAATTATGACATCGGAAGAAAGGAAAGCCTGCTACCTTCTTTTCCAGAGTCTGCATGGATTCGCTGATGACCAGGTCGCCGCTGTGGCAGTGAAGAAGAAGAGAGTGATTCTGAGTCTCGGCGTAGAGGATGTCATGAACACTAACCACCAGAGTGTTTTTCTGACAGGAAACCTGGATATGATGATCGGTCTGCTGCATGAGTCTTTTGCGGACCCGGGAGAGAGACTGACGACAGGAGGCCTCCGTCACAGGCTTGATGATGAAATCCATAGCGTCTACGGCATAGCCCTCCAGAGCGCACTGAACCAGGTTGGTGACGAAAATCAAAAGCACATGGTCATTGAAAGTGCGGATTTTCCGGGCAGTTTCCAGACCGTTGAGCTTGGGCATATCGATGTCCAGGAGGATCAGATCCACAGCCCCGGGAAAAGCCTGCAGAAAATCAGCCCCGTCCGGATACAGCAGGACGGAGACGGCATCCCCCTGACTCTGAAAGTAGCGGGTGACATAGGTTTTCAATAATTCCCGATAAGACGGGTCATCCTCTACAATGGCAATCTGAATCATAGGGCAACCTCCTTGCCTGTGAGATGGTAAAATCGTGTTGCAACAAATGACATGAGACCATCGATTTTTTCGTGCTTCGCACTCTCAAAATCGATGAAACATTCGAATTCCGCTCATTTTTCTCCGAAAAATGGCTACATTCTCATGTTTGGGCGGGTCCCAAAGTCAAAAGTCTTTTTGTGCAAGCACAAAGCCTTTTGACTTTGGAACCCTGGCATCATGTTACACACAGTATATCAAAAAATTTCCAGGTAGCATAGAGGGAAAAATTACCGTTGCCTCATG
>CAYMSZ010000132.1:0-5229 GCA_964393285.1 uncultured Lachnospiraceae bacterium
TACATCTGTAATCCGCAAAAACTGTCTCACAGAGAGCTTTGATTTTTTCCATCGCAAGGAGGCTTTCATGGATTTCCTTTCAAAAAAAATCGACCGACAGATTGCCTGCTATCAGCAGGATCTCATACAGACCCACTATGCAGAGGTGGAAAATATGTATCAGCAGATCCGGGGCTGGCGTCATGATTACCGCAACCATATCCAGACTATGAAGGCCTATGCTGCTGCCGGTGACTGGGATGCCATCTGCCGCTATCTGGATGAGCTGGATACCGACCTGTCTACAGTGGACACCGTGATCAAAACCGGTAACGCCATGACCGATGCCATTTTAAATTCCAAAATCTCTCTGGCAAAATCCAAAGATATTTCTGTGGTAGCCGATGCCCATATTCCGGTAAAGCTGACCATGTCGGAGCTGGACCTGTGCTGCATCATCGGCAATCTCTTTGACAACGCCATCGAGGCCAGTCTGAAGCTGCCGCCGGAAAATCGACTGATCCGGGTCTACATGGACATAAAAAATACCCAACTCTACATTTCTTTTACCAATTTTACCTCAGGGAAAAAAATGTCCAAAACAGGCGGCCGCTTTCACACCACCAAAGGAGACGGACATGGCTTTGGCCTGGTACGAATTGACGAGATTGTAAACCGTCTGGACGGCTATATCAGCCGCAACTCCGAGGACGGCGCCTTTACCACAGAAATTCTCCTGCCTCAGGTATGATGAGGTGTTCTTTTGCAATTCATCCCAGGGTATCGGCATTTCATCCCTGGAAAAATCCTTATTTCCCATCATTTGCTATAATCGTCTTATACCAATCACCGGAGGATTTTTCCGTTTCATGGGGATGATCCTCCGGTATGGGAATACGTAACAAGGAGGTGCTCCTGTGAAATCCAAAAAATCCAGGGAAATCCAAAAAGAAAAGAAAAAGCCTGGCTATAACCTGTGGCAAAACAGCTGGTATATGGTGCGTACCGCCTGGCATGAGGAAAAAAGCGTTCTCTTCCTATGCATAGCAGTTGCTGTGGTCACAGCTGCCAACACCATCGCCCAGATGCTCATTGCCCCGGCGATTCTGTCCAAGGTAGAAACGGCTGCCCCTCTGAATCAGCTTCTTATGGTGATTCTGGGATTCAGCCTGGTTCTCATCCTGCTTACGGGACTGCAAAGCTATCTCAATGAGAATACCATGTTCGGACGCATTCAGGTGCGCATGAGTCTTGTGAAAGCAATCGGCGATAAGCTGGCCAATACCTCCTATCCCAATCTTCTGGATACGAACTTTATCCATGCCGAACAGCCTGCCGTTCAGAGCACCGACAGCAATCAGGAGGCCACAGAAGCCATCTGGGATACCTGGTCTGTCATCCTGTCCAGCATCATAGGCTTTGTCGTATATCTGGCACTCTTATCCGGTCTCCATCCGGGGCTTCTTGCTCTGGTCATTTTCACCACTGTTGCCGGTTATTTTGTGAACAAGAAAATCAATTCCTGGGAATATGAACATAAAGAAGAAAAAAGCGTCTATACCAAAAAGATGAATTATATCCACCAGGTTACAACCAGTCGGACATATGCCAAGGATATCCGTATCTTTGGTCTGGATCATTGGCTGATGGATGTATGGGAGAAAGCCCTGAGGCTTTATGAAGCCTTCCTGTTAAAACGGGAGAAAACCTATCTGTGGACAGACATTGTGGATTTGATTCTGGCTTTTTTGCGAAACGGAATTGCCTATGCGTACCTGATTCGTCTGACTCTTACCAGACATCTGCCGGCCTCCCAGTTTCTTCTGTACTTTTCCGCCATTACCGGATTTACCCAGTGGGTGACAAGTATTCTGGAGAAGTTTACAACCCTTCATAAACAGAGTCTGGATATCTCCGGACTGCGGGAATTTCTGGAATGGCCGGAGCCTTTCTATTTTGAGGAAGGAGTTTCCCTGACAGCCGATGTGTCTCGGGACTATGAGATTCGCCTGGATCAGGTATCCTATCGTTATCCCCAGGCAGAGAGGGATACTATCTCCCATATGAATCTGACCATCCATCCCGGGGAAAAGCTGGCCATCGTAGGTCTCAACGGAGCCGGTAAAAGCACACTGGTCAAGCTGATCTGCGGTTTCTTAGATCCTACAGAGGGCTGTGTCCGATTGAATGGGGAGGATATCCGCCAGTACAACCGCAAGGATTACTATACCCTGTTTTCCTCTGTCTTTCAGGATTTTTCTCTGTTAGATGCTACCATTGGGGAAAATGTAGCCGGGCAATTAAAAAATATCGATGCCCCCACCGTCTACCGCTGTCTGGAGAAGGCCGGCCTTTTAGAAAAAATTCAGTCTCTTCCCGACGGCATACACTCTCACCTGGGACGCCAGGTCTATGAGGATGGCATCGAGCTGTCCGGCGGGCAGACCCAACGGCTCTTACTGGCCAGAGCCCTTTATAAAAATGCTCCGATTCTGGTACTGGATGAGCCTACCGCTGCCCTGGATCCTATTGCCGAAAATGATATCTACATGAAATACAGCGATATGACCCAGGGTCGTACCAGCCTGTTTATTTCCCACCGTCTGGCCTCCACCCGGTTCTGTGACCGGATTCTGTTTCTGGAGCACGGGCAGATCACAGAAGAAGGTACCCATGAGGCTCTGTGTGCCTTAGGGGGCGGATATGCCCATCTCTTTGCCATCCAGAGTCAATACTATCAGGAAGGAGAGGAACATCATGGAGAAGAATGAAGAAAAGCTCTCGTTTCGGGAAACTGTAGCAAAAACCTGTCGAGCCTGGAAGATTTATTGGCAGCTGTCTCCTCAGTCCTTTCTGTCTCGCCTGTGTCATTCCCTGTTTCAGGCTGTGAGTCCCTATGTGACCATCTGGTTTTCTGCACAGATTCTGAATGAACTGGCCGGAAGCAGAAATCCGGATCGTCTCCTCAGGCTGGTTCTGCTGCAGCTTGCTGTCACTGCCTGCCTGGCTCTTCTGGGCGGCATATGTAAACGGTGGTATTCCTATGAGCAGTATCGTCTGTCCCAGCTGACAGACCGGATCTGGATGGATCGGATGATGTCCTTAGACTATGCGGACATAGACCGACAATATGTTTATGATTTATATAGCCAGATTCAGCAGGATAACTATTGGGAAGGCTGGGGTCTTGCCAGAACTTTGGACTGCTTTGAGCTCATAGCGGCTGCCATCATTCGAATTCTTTGCGGCATCGGCCTCTCCGTCACCCTTTTTATCTATCAGGTACCGGCAGGCAAGGGAAAGCTGCTTTGGTTAAACCATCCCCTCTGCACTTTCCTGATTCTGGCATTGCTGTTGATGGGTGCTGTTTTCTCTTCCCTATGCGCCAACTATAGCTCCTCCTTCTGGATCAAATGGGCCGATGATGCCAAATTGGGGAACCGGCTTTTCGGCTCCATCTGGTATGCCTCTTTGGAACGAAAAAGAGCCCTGGATTTTCGCATATACAGGCAGCAAGAGGAAATCTGTCATCCCTGTATCGATGAGAACGGTTTTATCGATTCCAAGATTGCCGCATGGGCAAAAGGTCCCATGGGATTATGGAGGGCTGTGTCTGCCTCTGTCAGTGCCGTCATAACAGGAGCCATCTATTTCTATGTCTGCCTGAAGGCCTGGGCCGGTGCCTTTGGCGTAGGTTCCGTAACCCAGTATGTGGGTGCCATCAGCAACCTGTTTTTAGGGATTTCTGATTTATTGAAAATCTATGGCATTATGAGAACCAATGCTTCTTTCCTCCACACCAGTTTTGATTTACTGGATATTCCCAATGCCATGTACCAGGGAAGTCTGACCACCGAAAAGCGGAGTGACCGACAGTACGATGTGGAATTTCGGGATGTCTCCTTTCACTATCCCGGCACAGAGACCTGGGTTCTGCGCCATGTCAATCTGAAATTCCGGGTAGGCAGCCGACTGGCCATCGTAGGCATGAACGGTTCCGGCAAAACCACCTTTATCAAGCTTCTGTGCCGTCTGTATGATCCCACAGAAGGGCAGATTCTGCTCAACGGCATTGATATCCGCAAATACCGTTATGATGACTACATCCATATCTTCTCTGTGGTATTCCAGGATTTCCAGCTTTTTGCCATGCCCTTAGGGGAAAATGTAGCAGGTACCTCTGATTACGACAAGAAGCGGGTTCTGGATTGTCTGAAGAAAGCCGGATTCCAGGATCGACTGGCCTCCATGCCCAAGGGACTGGAGACTTGTCTGTACAAAGAACTGGATCAGGAAGGAGTGGAACTTTCCGGCGGAGAAGGTCAGAAGGTAGCCATTGCCAGAGCCATCTACAGGGATTCTCCTTTTATCATCCTGGATGAACCTACTGCCGCTTTGGACCCTGTGGCAGAAGCAGATATTTACAGTAAGTTCAATGAGATTGCAGGGGATAAGACCACCATTTATATCAGCCATCGCCTGTCCTCCTGCAAATTCTGTGACGAAATCATCGTTTTCCATGACGGTGAGATTATCCAGCAGGGCACTCATGAAGACCTGGTAGCAGATGAGTCGGGGAAATACTATGAACTGTGGAACGCTCAGGCCCAGTATTATACCAACGGTGCCTGATGGTGATTTCAAATTTTCTGTCACCTGAAATAACATACGCCGCCAGGTGTTCCGCCTGCAAAAAAGGCTGCCGCTTCACCAGGTTTTCACCTTGGAAGCGACAGCCTCTTCTCTTATTACTTGCTGAATCCGGCTCTCTTGCGGAGCTTGGAATCCAGGATTCTCTTACGAATTCGAAGGGTCTTGGGGGTTACCTCCAGCAACTCATCGTTGTCAATAAACTCCAGTGACTGCTCCAGACTCATGACTCTGGGGGGAATCAGCTTCAGAGCATCATCAGAACCGGAGGAACGGGTGTTGGTCAGGTGCTTGGTCTTGCACACATTCACCTCTACATCGTCTGTCTTGCAATTCTCACCTACTACCATACCGGCATATACCTGCTCACCGGGTCCGATGAACAAGGTGCCACGCTCCTGGGCGTTGAACAGTCCGTAGGTAACGCTTTCTCCATCCTCAAAGGCGATAAGGGAGCCATTTTTACGGTAGGTGATATCTCCCTAGTAAGGGCCATAGCCGACAAACATCTGTTTCATGATACCGTTACCCTTGGTGTCGGTCATAAAATCGATACGATAGCCGATCAGTCCACGGGCAGGAATGGAACACTCCAGACGG
>CAYMSZ010000133.1:0-2569 GCA_964393285.1 uncultured Lachnospiraceae bacterium
GTCTTCCTCATCCAGACCATCCTCGATGGAGATGATGGGGTACTTCTCGCACAGGCTTGCCCAGTGCTCGATCAGCTCATCAGAAGTATACTCGGTGCCGGCCTTAGGCAGCTTGTAGAAGCCCTTGCCTTTCTCGCTCTTCCACTCGGAAGCAGCAGCATCCATAGCAATTCTGAAATCCTTACCAGGCTCATAGCCAGCCTTCTTTACAGCCTCCAGAATGGTCTCGATGGTCTCATCATCGCTGGACAGGTTGGGAGCGAAGCCGCCCTCATCACCTACGGAGGTAGCCAGACCCTTAGCCTTCAGGATGGAAGCCAGTGCATGGAATACCTCAGCACACCAGCGCAGAGCCTCCTTGAAGGAAGGAGCGCCAACGGGCATGATCATGAACTCCTGGGTATCTACGGTATTGGTTGCATGAGCACCACCATTTAAGATGTTCATCATAGGAACAGGCAGACGATTGCCGTTTACACCGCCTAAGAAACGGTACAGCGGGATGTCCAGGGATACGGAAGCGGCACGTGCGCAGGCGATGGACACAGCCAGGATAGCGTTAGCACCCAGGTTGGACTTGTCCTTGGTTCCGTCAGCGTCGATCATAGCCTTATCAACAGCATATGTGTCGGAAGCATCCAGACCGATGATGGCATCAGCAATAACGGTGTTGATGTTCTCAACAGCCTTGGTAACGCCCTTGCCCAGATATCTGGACTTGTCTCCGTCTCTCAGCTCCAGAGCCTCGAACTCACCGGTGGATGCGCCACTGGGAGCGGTGCCTCTTGCAACAGTTCCGTCAGCCAGAGTTACCTCTGCTTCTACGGTAGGATTTCCTCTGGAATCCAAAATTTCTCTACCTACTACTTTTTCAATCTCGAGATAGCTACTCATGATAATCTCCTTTCCACATATTAGCGACATTCATCGCACGTGGTTATATTATATCAGTGCAATCATAACAAACCCCATAATAATTGTCAAGGAATTTGAAAATCCTCTTCCACAATTTAGGTTTTTTAGGTATACTATACAATAATAGCAGCAATGCTTACGGCAACAAACCGGCTTATCATGTTAACTAGAGTAGAGCAAATGAGGAGGATTTAAGATGCGACATTTGATCAGTCCGCTGGATTTCTCAGTAGAGGAACTGGATCAGCTCATGGATTTAGCAAAGGATATTGAGGGCAATCGAGAAAAATATGCCCATGTATGTGATGGTAAAAAATTAGCCACCCTGTTTTATGAACCAAGTACACGAACTCGTCTGAGTTTTGAGTCTGCCATGTTGAGTCTGGGAGGCAGTGTCCTTGGTTTTTCTTCTGCCGCCACCAGCTCCGCCGCCAAAGGCGAAAGTGTAGCGGACACCCTTCATATTATCTCCTGCTATGCAGACATTGCAGCCATCCGTCATCCCAAGGAAGGCGCAGCCTATGTGGCAGCCAAAGCCGCTTCCATCCCGGTGATTAACGCCGGTGACGGCGGTCACCAGCACCCTACCCAGACCCTGACGGATATGATGACCATCCGTTCTTTAAAGGGACGGCTGGGCAATATGACCGTAGGTCTGTGCGGCGATCTGAAATTCGGACGCACCGTACATTCTCTTATCAATGCCCTGGTGCGCTACCCCGGCATCCGTTTTATCCTGATCTCTCCGCCGGAGCTTCGCATTCCGGACTATACCAGAGACAATGTACTGCGGGCCAACAATATTCCTTTTGAGGAGGTAACCCGCCTGGAGGATGCCCTGCCGGAGCTGGATATTCTGTATATGACCAGAGTTCAGAAGGAGCGTTTCTTTAATGAGGAAGAATACATCCGTATGAAGGACTGCTATATTCTGGATAAGTCCAAAATGGCTCTGGCCAGAGAGGATATGCTGGTGCTCCATCCCCTGCCCCGGGTCAACGAAATCTCCGTTGAGGTAGATGACGATCCCAGAGCTGCCTATTTCAAGCAGGTACAATACGGCGTATACATCCGTATGGCTCTCATTATGACACTGTTAGGCGTTAGCGCCGAGTGAGCACATGATTTAAAGGTCGAAAGGTCAAAAGACTTTATGCTTTCATAAAAAGCCTTTTGACTTTGAGACTTATATCAAATATTGTAAGAAAGGAATCCGACATGTTAAATATCAGTGGATTAAAAGAAGGCATTGTTTTAGACCACATTAAGGCTGGTAAATCCATGGATGTCTACCAGTACCTGGGGTTAGATCGAATTGACAGCCAGGTGGCTATCATCAAAAATGCCAAAAGCAATAAGATGGGGAAAAAGGACATTATCAAAATAGAGGGGAATCTGGATGAAATCGATCTGGATGTTCTGGGATTTATTGACGATACCATTACGGTCAATATCATCCGGGACAATAAAATCGTAGAGAAGAAACCCCTCCAGCTGCCGGAACGGATCACCAATGTGGTATCCTGCAAAAACCCCCGGTGCATCACCACCATTGAACAGGAGCTGCCTCAGATCTTTCTCCTGTCCGATCCCAAGGATCGCACCTATCGCTGCCTGTATTGCGAGGAAAAATACGGGTCCGGCAATTAACACC
>CAYMSZ010000133.1:2669-5220 GCA_964393285.1 uncultured Lachnospiraceae bacterium
TAAAGGAGTAGAATCAAATGACCATTGCAGAAGAAAGCTTACAGCTTCACTATGATGTAAAAGGAAAAATTCGTGTTGAGAGTGCTGTCCCGGTAAAGGATGCCCATGATTTATCTCTGGCTTATACCCCCGGCGTAGCCACTCCCTGTCTGGAAATTCAGAAGGACATCAATAAGTCCTATGAGCTGACTCGCCGCAGTAACCTGGTAGCTGTCATTACCGATGGCAGTGCAGTCCTGGGTCTGGGAAATATCGGTCCGGAGGCCGGCATGCCTGTCATGGAAGGAAAATGCGTATTATTTAAAGCCTTCGGCGGCGTAGATGCCTTCCCTCTGTGCATCAAATCTCAGGATGTGGATACCATTGTGGAGACAGTCTATCAGCTCTCCGGCAGCTTTGGCGGTGTCAATCTGGAGGATATCTCCGCTCCCCGCTGCTTTGAGATTGAGAAAAAATTAAAAGAACGCTGTGATATTCCGATTTTCCACGATGACCAGCATGGCACTGCCGTAGTGGTACTGGCTGCCATGATGAATGCCTTAAAGGTAGTAGGAAAAGATATCTCGGACATCTCTGTGGTATGCAGCGGCGCCGGTGCCGCCGGTATTGCCATTGTCAAGCTCCTTATGTCCATGGGGCTGAAAAAGGTCATTCTCTGTGACCGGACCGGAGCCATCTATGAGGGAAGAGAGGGATTAAATCCTATCAAAAAAGAGATGGCAGCCATCTCCAATCTGGAAAAGAAGGCCGGTACGCTGGAAGATGTCATTGCAGGTGCAGATGTTTTCATCGGCGTTTCCGCCCCTGGTGTGCTGACAGCCCAGATGATCCAATCCATGGCACCGAATCCTATCGTTTTTGCCATGGCAAACCCGGTTCCGGAGATTATGCCGGAGGAAGCCAAGGCTGCCGGTGTAGCTGTCATGGGTACCGGACGCAGTGATTTCCCCAATCAGATCAATAATGTCCTGGCCTTCCCCGGTATTTTCCGCGGAGCTTTGGATGTGCGTGCTTCTGAAATCAATGATGCTATGAAAATTGCCGCAGCAAAAGCCATCGCATCCCTGGTATCAGAGGAAGAACTGAATGCAGAATATATCCTGCCTGCAGCCTTTGATCCTCGTGTTGCCCCTACGGTAGCAGCGGCTGTAGCAGAGGCTGCCAGGGAGACCGGAGTAGCCAGATTGGAGTGAACTGTCCATGAAAGATAAATATAAGCCTTATCTAAAATGGGGACTTACGATTTTTCTAACCTTCGTATGCTGCAGTTTGTTTTTCTTTATTATCCTGCGCCTGGGAAATGTGTTAGAGCTTCTTCGCACCATTCGCGGCATCCTCTCCCCTATCATCTGGGGGATCGTGATTGCCTACCTTTTGTGGCCTTTGATTAAGATCATTCGAGACCGGGTGAATCCTCTCCTGTCCCGTTGGATTTCTTCCCCCATCAGGTGTAAGAAGATATCTCTGTCAATTGGAGTGGCCATATCCCTGGCACTCATGATTTTTTTCATTGTTTTTTTACTAAACATGGTACTGCCGGAGCTCATCAAAACCACTGTGACCTTCATCAATCATTTTGATGAGTATACGACTACCGTTGAGTCCTGGGTTACCAGGGTACTGGAAAAAAATCCGGACATCCAGACCATCGTTTATGATAACATTGATCAGGTCATGGAGATGCTCAATAACTGGTTGCAGACAGATCTGCTTCATTACATCAACGTTCTGGCTGCCAACCTGACAAGCGGTGTCATCAGCTTCGGGCGGTCTTTATTGAACTTTATCATCGGCATCATCGTCTCCATCTATCTGGTTTTCAGCGTGGAGACCTTTACGGGACAGTTCAAAAAGATTCTTTACGCCTTCCTGTCTCCGGAACAGGTAAATGTTCTGTTGGATGTGCTTCACCACAGTGACCGGATTTTTGGCGGATTTATCATCGGCAAGATCATCGATTCCCTGATCATCGGCGTCATCTGTTTTGTGGTTTTGTCCATTGTGCAGATGCCCTATACCATTCTGATCAGCGTCATCGTAGGCGTCACCAATGTGATTCCTTTCTTCGGGCCCTTTATCGGCGCTGTGCCCAGTGCCTTTCTGATTCTGCTGGTCAGTCCCAAACAGTGCCTGATTTTCATTGTTTTTATTGTGATACTGCAGCAGATTGACGGCAATATTATCGGTCCGACGATTCTGGGTGACAACACCGGGCTATCTTCCTTCTGGATCATCTTCTCCATTCTCTTAGGCGGCGGCCTCTTTGGCTTTGCCGGCATGATCCTGGGAGTACCCGTATTTGGTGTTATTTATTACATCATCAAACGGGTTGTCAGTCAAAGACTCACCCATCGGAAGCTACCTACCGGCACCGATGCTTACAGCACCCCAGGAGCCATTTTGGATCCTGCCACCAGGAGTATAGTCATAACGCCTCTGGATCAGAAGAAATCAGAGAAGAAACAAAACAAAGATATCTCCAAAAAAGATACCAAATAAGATACCACATAAGATACCAAACAAGGTACCAGACAAGATAACAGATAAGATA
>CAYMSZ010000134.1:0-5211 GCA_964393285.1 uncultured Lachnospiraceae bacterium
GGAAACAATGAGAGAAACAGATGCAATAAGAGTAACAGAAGTAATAAGAGAAACATGATGCTTCCTCCAAGCCTTTTGAGGAGAACATCGCTATCACCAAGCAGGTAGTAGAGTATGCTCACGCCCATGGCGTAGTAGTAGAAGCTGAGCTGGGTGCTCTGGCTGGTATTGAGGATGAGGTAAATGTATCCGCTGAGGATTCCCATTACACCCGTCCTGAGGAGGTAGAGGAGTTCGTTACCCGTACAGGCTGCGATTCCCTGGCTATCGCCATCGGTACCTCCCACGGTGCATACAAGTTCACCGCTGCACAGTGCACTCGCAATGAGAAGGGTGAGCTGGTTCCTCCGCCTCTGCGTTTCGATATTCTGGAAGAGGTTCAGAAGAGACTGCCCGGCTTCCCTATCGTACTCCATGGTTCTTCTTCCGTTCCTCAGGAGTATGTAAAGATGATCAACGAGCACGGCGGCAAGATGCCCGATGCTGTTGGTATCCCGGAGGAGCAGCTGCGTGAGGCTTCCAGACATGCTGTATGCAAGATCAACATCGACTCCGATCTGCGTCTGGCTATGACCGGTACCATCCGTAAGTACTTCGATGAGAATCCTTCTCACTTCGATCCTCGTCAGTACCTGAAGCCCGCTCGTGCTAACATCAAGGAGCTGGTAAAGCATAAGATCGTTGATGTTCTGGGCTCCAACGGCCAGGCTTAATCGCCAAAGATCTCAGGATCAAAAACTTTTCAAAAGATTTTAAAAGAAGAAGCTGCACCAACCTGACATGGCTGGGCAGCTTCTTTTTCGTTGTACTTGTTATTTCTGATTTGTTATTTGTTATGAGACAAGGATTTCTCCTTACCCGTTTTGTTTTCTTACGATCTGATATTCATCGTCAAACCGGAAATAGGGACAGCTAAAAGATCGCCCCTGGGCCAAACGAACCATATCATCTTCATCTATGTCCATATCACAAACATAATATTCGTAGTCTTCATCATAGACATAATTGCTGCAATATTCGCAATTTACCTGAGAACTCATAGGCTTCCTCACCCTTCTTCCACAGTTCTGTCAATGATAGCCCAGATCTCATCCCGTCCCTGTTTTGTCTCTGCCGAGAAGGGAATCAGAATGTCATCGGCTTTCATCCTCAGACCGGTCCGCACCATCTTGACATGCTTCTGAATCTGACTGCGGTTGATCTTATCCAGCTTGGTAGCAATGACAATGGGACGATAACCGCTTTCCACTACCCAGTTATACATCTGGATGTCATTGGCATTGGGCTCGTGACGAATGTCTACCAGCACAAATACCTGACGAATCTGTCGGGATGTATGGAGATACCGTTCAATCATCTTTGCCCAGTTCTCTTTTTCTGCCTGGGACACCTTGGCATAGCCATATCCCGGCAAATCCACATAATACAGAGCATCGTTTATGTTATAGAAATTGATGGTCTGGGTCTTACCCGGCTGAGCCGAAGTCCTGGCATAGGCCTTGCGGTTCATGAGGGCGTTAATCAGAGAGGATTTTCCTACATTGGATTTGCCGGCAAAGGCAAACTCCGGTTTCTCATTTTCCGGGAGACGGCTGGTAATCCCGCATACCGTCTCCAGATTTACATTCTTAATAATCATACTTCCTCTATCCTGCTGGTAGGGTCTCAGACAGCAGAATCCTCGTGCTTGCGAATCAGTCTGCGACGGCTGCTGTGATTGTTCACCGTCACATCCCGATAGGTCAGCTGAGGCTGCTCCTTGTTTTCGATGACTTCCTTGGTCACAGTACAGGTTCCAATGCTCTCATCAGAGGGAATGGTAAACATAATGTCCATCATGGCCTTCTCGATAATGGCACGAAGGCCTCTGGCTCCTGTCTTACGCTCCAGTGCCTGTTTTGCAATCAGTTCAATGGCGTCGGGAGTAAAGGTCAGCTGTACGCCGTCTAAATCAAACAGCTTTTGATACTGTTTCACCAGGGCGTTCTTCGGCTCTGTCAGAATTCGAATCAATGCTGCCTCATCCAGCATATCTAAGGACTGAACCACAGGAACACGACCAATCAGCTCAGGAATCAGACCAAATTTAATCAGATCCTCCGGCATAACCTGTTTGAACAGCTCTCCTACATTGGTATCCTTCTTTTCCTCCACTGTACCGGAGAAACCGATGGAGCTGTGGTTTCCCACTCTCTTCTCAATGATCTTTTCCAGACCATCGAAGGCACCGCCGCAGATAAACAGGATATTCGTGGTATCGATCTGATACATCTCCTGATGGGGATGTTTTCTTCCTCCCTGAGGAGGCACACTGGCCACGGTTCCCTCCAGAATCTTTAAGAGTGCCTGCTGAACACCCTCACCGGAGACATCTCTGGTAATGGAGACATTTTCACCCTTTTTCGTGATCTTATCAATCTCATCAATATAGACAATGCCGTATTCCGCCCGCTCAATGTCATAGTCTGCTGCCTGGATCAGCTTTAGCAGGATGTTCTCCACATCCTCGCCTACATAACCTGCCTCTGTCAGTGCCGTAGCATCGGCAATGGCAAAGGGAACATTCAAAATCTTAGCCAGGGACTGGGCCAGGAATGTCTTACCGGAGCCTGTAGGGCCCAACAGAAGGATATTGCTCTTTTGGATCTCTACCTCATCGGGAGTAGGGTCTGAGGTAATCCGCTTGTAGTGATTATAAACCGCCACAGACAGTACCTTTTTTGCCTCCTCCTGTCCGATCACATAGTCATCCAAAAAATTCTTAATCTCCTGAGGCTTCAGCAGATTGATGCTCTGGACCTCCTCTGTCCGGTTCTCCTGCATTTCTTCCTCGATCAGTTCTGCACACAGTTCCACGCATTCATCGCAGATATACACATTTCCCATACCTGCAATCAACTTCTGCACCTGATCCTGGGTCTTACCGCAGAACGCACAGCGATAAGGATTATCAAATTTATTTGCCATGGATACTCCTTAAAAATTAGTGTTTGAAAATAACCTGATCAATGAGACCATATGCCTTGGCTTCCTCTGCGCTCATATAATTATCACGCTCTGTATCCAACGCAATCTGTTCTACGGGTTTTCCTGTATTCTCTGCCAGAATCTCATTTAACTTCTTGCGGGTCTTTAAAATGTTCTCCGCTACGATCTGAATCTCGGTAGCCTGTCCTCTGGCACCGCCGGAAGGCTGATGGATCATAATCTCAGCATTGGGAAGGGCGCTGCGCTTGCCTTTGGCACCGCCGGCCAGCAAAAATGCTCCCATGCTGGCTGCCATACCGATGCAGGTGGTAGCCACATCACACTTCACAAACTGCATGGTATCATAGATAGCAAATCCGGCACTGACAGATCCACCGGGGCTGTTGATATAGAAGTTAATATCCTTATTGGGGTCCTGAGACTCCAAAAACAGCATCTGTGCTACGATCAGACTGGCAGTGGTGTCGTTCACTTCCTCTCCCAGAATGATGATACGATCCTGCAGCAATCTGGAATAAATATCATAGGAACGCTCACCGCGGCTATCCGATTCTACTACATAAGGAACTAAACTCATATTTTTACCTCCTGTCTTTCATTGAATGGGATATGGGGGTTCTTTGTCTGCTCCCACCATATCTACATATATGAATCCAGCCGCCTAGCAGGAGGCGGCCGGATATCTTTTGTAATTATTTATATATGAGGAAATTATTCCTCTGCGGCTGCTTCTACTTCTACAGACTCTTCTACGATGAAATCTGCTGCCTTCTGAACAGCCAGATCCTCTTTCATCTGTGTCAGGCCATCCTCGCCTAACAGCTCCTTCACCTTGGCTGCCTCCATACCGTAAGCTTCGCCCATGGAAGCGCACTCCTTGTCCACATCCTCGTCGGTTACTGTCAGATTCTCAGCCTGAGCAATGGCCTCCAGCACCAGTCTGGACTGAATCCGGTTAATAGCCTGAGGCTTCATCTGATCTAACAGCTGCTGCTCTGTCATGCCGGTGTACTGCAGATACATCTGCATGCTGATGCCCTGAGACTGCATTCTCTGTGCATACTCATCTACCATATTCTCAGCCTGGGTAGTAACCATCTGATCCGGAATCTCCATCTGGCTGTTCTCGATGATCTGATTCAGAACATCCTCTTCCTTCTGAAGCTTGGCATCCTGTGCTTTCTTCTCCTCCAGCTTCTTCTGTACATCTGCCTTGTACTCATCCAGAGTATCAAATTCGGAAACATCGCTGGCGAAATCATCATCCAGGGCAGGAATCTCCTTTGCCTTGATGGCCTTTACAGCAACCTTGAACATAGCAGGCTTGTTCTTCAGATCCTCAACATGGTATTCTGCGGGGAAGGTTACATTTACTTCTACCTCATCGCCTACATTCTTACCAACCAGCTGATCCTCAAAGGTATCGATGAAGGAATGGGAACCCAGAACCAGATCGTAGTCCTCACCCTTGCCGCCATCGAAAGCTACTCCGTCGATGAAGCCTTCAAAGTCGATGGTCACAGTATCGTTCAGCTGTGCAGCTCTGTCCTCAACGGTCACAGTCACAGCGTTCTTCTCCTGCTCCTTGGCAATCTCTGCCATAACCTCTTCCTCAGTAACAGCGGTGTCAACCTTTGCTGTCTCAACACCCTTGTACTGTCCCAGAGTTACCTCCGGCTTTACAGCAACAACAGCGGTAAAGACAACGCCTTCGCCAGCCTTTACGGAAGTTACATTGATCTCCGGTCTGGAAACGATATCCAGTCCGCTCTCCTTTGCCGCCTGAGAATATGCGGAAGGCAGCAGCTCATTTACAGCATCCTCATAGAATACTTCGGGACCATAGGTCTTCTCGATCAGCTGTCTCGGCACTTTACCCTTGCGGAAGCCGGGAATGTTAAAGCTTTTTTTATTTTTTAAATAGGCTTTCTGGATGGCATTCTCCAAATCCTCAGCAGATACCTGGATGGTCATCTTTGCCAGATTTTTCTCCATATTTTCAACCTGTACACTCATTTTCTATTTTCCTCCTTCTGAACCCTGGTACTCAGTCATTCATATATCGATCTCGCAAAACATAGCATTGCAGTTTACAAGTATATCATGAGAAATCAGGAAAATCAATATATTTATTCGATTCAGACCCGCCAATTCCCTGATATTTCCGGCTTTTCTGAGCTTTTTCTCACAAAAAGATGTTGGAATCAAAAGATATTTTGCCCC
>CAYMSZ010000135.1:0-5202 GCA_964393285.1 uncultured Lachnospiraceae bacterium
ATGAAAAAAAGGCGGTGGTATGGAAACCTCCGCCTTTTCATTTCTAATATTGTGATGCCAGGGTCCCAAACATGAAGAAGTAGCAATTTACGCAGTAAATTAGCGGATTCTGAATGTTTGTAGTATTGAATCAATACAATGAGACCTACTCCTCTGCCTTGCTGGCAGCTACTACCTTGGCCTGCACATCGGCAGGAGCCTGCTCGTAGCGGGCAAACTCATACTCATAATCACCGGAGCCTCCGGTCATGGAGCGGAGGTCTGTATTATAGCCGTAAATCTCAGACATAGGTACCTCTGCGGTGATCACCTGTTTGCCATTACCGATATGGTCCATGCCCATGACTCTGCCGCGGCGCTTGTTCATGTCTCCCATGATATCGCCTGCATAATCGTTAGGGATGGTGACCTTTACTGTGGCAATAGGCTCTAAGAGTACAGGGGATGCCTGGAGTACGCCTTCCTTGAAGGCATTGATGGTGGCTGTCTTAAAGGCCATTTCAGAGGAATCTACGGGATGGTACTTTCCATCGGTAAGGACTCCCTTGACACCTACAACGGGATAACCTGCCAAAGGTCCTCTGGTGACAGCCTCTGCCAGACCTTTCTCCACTGCAGGGAAGTAGTTCTTCGGTACGGAACCGCCTACTACCCTCTCCTCGAAAATATAAGGGGTCTCCAGGTCGCCGCTGGGTTCAAAATCCATAACTACCACACCGTACTGGCCATGTCCGCCGGACTGCTTCTTATGGATACCTGTGACAGTAGTCTTCTTGCGGATGGTCTCCCGGAATGCAACCTTCGGCTTACCCAGGGTCACGCCCACCTTGTAGCGGGTCTCCAGCTTGCTGACTACTACATCCAGTTGCTGTTCTCCGATACCATAGATCAGGGACTGGCGGTTCTCAGAATCCTGCACCACGCGGATGGTCAGATCCTCATCCATGATCTTAGACAGTGCAGAAGCGATCTTATCATCGTCGCCCTTGTTATTGGCTGTATATTTCATGTATGTATAAGGCTTTGCGATTTCAGCCTTATCAAAGATCATGGTAGCGCCCTTGGTGGCAATGGTGTCGCCGGTAGCTACATTCACTTTGGTTACCGCTCCGATATCACCGGCTTTCAGCTCCGATACCTCGATGGCATCCTTGCCTCGAAGAATGTAGAGCTTGCTCAGTTTTTCCTCTGTCTCCTGGTTCACATTATAGATCATGGTATCCGGTTTTAAGGAACCGGTGATGACCTTAATCAGAGAATACTTTCCAATGAAAGGATCTACCATGGTTTTCCAAACCTTGGCGCTGAGATGCTTGGATGCATCACACTCCAGGAAGGTAATCTCGCCGTTATCCGACTGTCTTCCATAAACCTTTCTCTTTTCCGGAGAAGGGAAATACTTGACGCAGATATCCATCAGCATCTGGGTGCCCTGGTTATTGATGCCGGAACCCATCAGCACAGGAATGACTGCTCTGTCTTTTACGTGCTCACGGAGAGATCCGGAAATCTCACTGTAGGTAAATTCTTCCCCAGAGAAATACTTCTCCATTAATTCCTCACTGGTCTCAGCTACAGCCTCAATCAGGGAATCTCTGGCGGTGGATAACTGTTTATCTACATAGTCAGGCATATCGCTGTCTGTGTAAGTGCTGCCCTGGGTAAAACGACGGGCTTTCATCTTTACCACATTGACGAATCCGACAAACTTCTCATTCTCACGGATGGGGATCTGGAAAGGAGCGATCTTACGACCGTACTTTTCATTGAGCTGTAAGGAAATCTTACGGAAGGAAGCATTATCATCGTCCATGCCTGTGATAAAGATAACTGTAGGAAGCTGATACTTCTCGCAGTATTCCATGGCCCTCTCGGTACCACTTTCCACGCCTGCTTTCCCATTGATGACAATGACAGCGGCGTCTGCTACACTAAGGGCTTCCTGTACCTCTCCTACGAAGTCCAGATAACCGGGTGTGTCGATGAAATTGATCTTGGTTCCTTCAAAGTCTACCGGTACCACAGTCGTGCTGATGGAGAACTGTCTCTTCTGCTCTTCCTTGTCAAAGTCACTGATGGTATTGCCGTCTGCGACTTTACCCATTCTGGTGATAATGCCGGCCTGTGCTGCCAAGGCTTCCACCAGTGTGGTCTTTCCTGCGCCACCATGTCCCAATAGTACCACGTTTCGAATCTTGTCTGTCTCGTAAACCTGCTGCATAAAACAAATCCTCCTTATGTCTGCGATGCCTCGTTTCTGCCCTGGCAGGCAGGAATCTGCTTCACTTTTCTTCAGACTGCCTTTCGTCCCCCACGAAAGGCAGCCTTGTAAATCACATTATTACTTTGTAAAAGAATCATCCAGGTCAGTGCCATGGCTGGCGATGACCTTCTTGTACCAATAGAAACTATCCTTGCGGCTTCTGGCCATGGTACCTGTACCATCGTCATGCTTATCTACATAGATAAAGCCGTAGCGCTTTCTCATTTCACCGGTACCTGCGCTTACCAGGTCAATGCAGCCCCAGGTGGTATAACCGATCAGGTCTACGCCATTCTGGATTGCCTTGCCCATGGCCTCGATGTGACGACGATAATAATCAATACGGAAAGGATCGTGGATGGAGCCGTCTTCCTCTACGGTATCATATGCACCCAGACCATTCTCTACTACCATGAGAGGTCTCTCATAACGGTTATAGATCATCTCCAGATAATACTGCAGGCCATCGGGATCCAGAGCCCAGCCCCAGTCAGAGTAGGTCAGATACTCATTTCTCGCACCGGAGGAGAAGTTACCGGATACGGTATCCTTTACCTGGTGAGTGGTAACAACAGTGGACATATAGTAAGAGAAGGTGTACATATCTACGGTACCCTTAGCCAGCTGCTCGATATCCCAGTCGGTAATATCCAGTTTTACATTGTGCTCCTGCCACAGTCTCTTGGCATAGGTAGGATACTTGCCCAGGCACTGTACATCGCCGCTGTAGAAAATGCCCTTCTCCCAGGTGTGGCGGTTTGCCAGAATATCCTTAGGATCACAGGTCATAGGATAGTAGGTAATACCACAGATCATGCAGCCGATCATGTTCTCCGGATCAATCTCATGACCGATCTGTACTGCTCTTGCAGATGCTACATACTGATAATGAAGATGCTGATATGCCTCCTGGAATGTCTCATCCGGAGCAGTATCCGGCAGGAAGTTAACGGTATTGTTGATCTCGTTGAAGGTCAGCCAGTACTTTACCAGACCCTTGAACTCTGTAAATACGGTTCTGGCATACTTTTCAAAGAGCTGGATATACTTACGATCCAACCAGTCGCCATACTTCTCTTCCAATGCCAGAGGAGTATCAAAATGCCAGATGGTTACCAAAGGCTCGATACCGTACTTTTTGCACTCCTTAAATACATTGCGATAGAACTCCAGTCCTGCCTGATTGGGCTCTTCCTCCTCACCGGTGGGATAGATTCTGGACCAGGAAATGGACATACGGAACATCTTAAAGCCCATCTCGGCAAACAAGGCAATGTCCTCTTTATAATGATGATAGAAATCGATGCCGTCATGGTTGGGATACAGCTCGCCGTCAATGACTGCATAATGAGCTCCCTCCGGAAGCTTTCCTGCATGTCCAAAGCCTGCCATTTTTCCCGGCTTGCCATCCTTATCAATATAGGTAACCATACGAGGGGTATTTACGGTACCGCCTGTGGTTACATCTGTCTTGGCAGGGCCACGACCATCTACATTCCATGCACCCTCACACTGATTTGCTGCAGTTGCACCGCCCCAGAAGAACTCCTTAGGAAACTCAAAACTCATATTCTTGTTCTCTCTTTCTTATCTTTCTTGTGGTAAAAACGGCTGGTCAAAAGAGACTGTTCAAGCCAACATTCCACATAGATATATTGTACTAAAGAACTTGAATTATATCAAGTGTTTTGTTAAAAGTGTCGAATTTACACTTTAAAGTGTTGAAGTGTTGACTTTGCGAATTTTCCGGGGTAAAATGAAAAGCCAGGGAGTTGCGCTGTATAGAAGCAATTCCCTGACATTTTCCTACATTTATGAAACGAGGTTACCCCATGACTGAATGTACTGTTGCTTTTATTGGCTTTGGCCTGATCGGCGGCTCCATTGCCAAAGGATTTCGCAGAGCCAATCTTCCCGTAAAGATTTTTGCATATGCCCGCCATACAGACGTGCTGGAGATGGCAGTTTCTGACGGAGTGGTAGACGAGATTCTCTCCTCCCCTACAGATCCCCGCTTATCCCAGTGCGATTATATTTTTCTGTGCACCCCGGTTTCCACTGCCATCTCCTATATGGCACAAATAAAGCCTCTTATGAAGGAGGGCTGCATCCTTACCGATGTAGGCAGTACGAAAACAGAGATCCATCTTGCAGCAGAGGCATTGGGAATGACTGACCGCTTCATCGGTGGACATCCGATGGCTGGCTCTGAGAAAAGCGGCTACGCCTACGCCACAGATCACCTGGTAGAAAATGCTTACTATGTTCTGACACCGGGGAAGGATGTTTCTTCTGCTCAGATCGAAGCATTCCAGGAGTTGATTCGTAAGCTGGGAGCCATTGTTCTGATGCTGGATTACCGCTATCATGACCAGGTGGTTAGTGTCATTAGCCACGTTCCTCATCTCATTGCCTTTGCACTGGTTCATCTGGTGGAGGATCTGGATGATGAGAATCATACCATGAAAACGGTGGCAGCCGGAGGCTTCAAGGATATTACCCGTATCGCCTCCTCCTCTCCTGCTATGTGGCAGCAGATCTGTCAGACCAATGAGGGGCCTATCAGACAGGTGCTGCAAAAATACATTGCTTCTCTGGAACAGGTGGATTCCTGGATTGCGGATCAGGACAGTGCTGCTTTGGGAGAATATTTTGCCGGCGCCAGAGATTACAGAGATTCCATTCCTGCTGCCTCCCTGGGTCCCATTAAAAAGGATTTTGCTTTCTATGTGGATATCGTAGATGAGTCCGGTGCCATTGCCACCATTGCCACTATCTTATCCACTCACCAGATCAGTATAAAGAACATCGGTATCATTCACAATCGTGATTATGAAGAAGGTGTTCTAAAGGTGGAATTTTATGACCAGGATTCTGCCGATGCTGCAGCTGAGTGGCTGAAAAAATTCCGTTATACCTTATATGAGCGATAATGACTG
>CAYMSZ010000136.1:0-1616 GCA_964393285.1 uncultured Lachnospiraceae bacterium
GAATAATATCAATTCTATTTTGATATCTTTCGGAAAAATATCCATTCTATTTTGATTTCTTTCCGAAAATTGTTCAAAGCCCAGTTTTGAGAAAAGAAAAGAAGGCACCTACGCTTCACATTTCTCTATGTTAACGTAAGTGCCTTCAACACTTCTTCTGTTTACAATTCAATATCCTGAAAATCCACTGCTTCCAGGGTCTGTAAAACCGTCTCATCTACCTGGTCTAATTCAACAATACGGCTGGCCTGATTGGCAACTGCCTTTTCAAAATAATTTCTGGCATCTCTGCCGTTGGCAAAATTATCCAGGTGTTTCGCCACCCGATCCTCAAAGAAAGCCAGGGCCAGGTCATGGGCTTCCTCGCTCATGCGATACTCTGCCTTTTTACACTGATCCTCCAGGATCTCTACCAGCTCCTCCGGCTTGTAATCCTCAAAATACAAAAATTTATTAAACCGGGAACGAAGACCCGGGTTCGAATCCAGGAATCCATTCATCAGCTCCGGATAACCGGCTACGATGACTACCAGCTCGTCTCTGTGATCCTCCATGGCCTTCAGGAGAGTATCCACTGCCTCCTGGCCAAAATCCCCTTCCCCTTTTCCGGAGGTCAGAGTGTACGCCTCATCGATAAAGAGGATTCCTCCCAGGGCTTTCTGTACCACCTCCTGAACCTTGGTGGCAGTCTGCCCGATGTAGCCACTGACCAGACCGGAACGGTCTACTTCCACCAGATGTCCTTTCTCCAAAAGTCCCAGGGATTTATAGACACCGGACAGCAGTCTGGCCACTGTGGTCTTGCCGGTACCGGGATTGCCGCTAAATACCATGTGGAGGGATACTGACGGCGGCTTCATATGCATTTCTTCCCGCATTTTCCGCACTTTGATGAGGTTTACCAGCGTATCCACCTCTTTCTTCACTGCGTGAAGACCGGTAAGACTGTGAATCTGTTCCAGATAATCTTCCACAGTTTTCTCAGGGTCAGGCTCTTTCAGACTCTGTCCCAGATAATCTGTCTCAGAAATCTTGCTGCCTGGCTTTTCTTTGCTTCCTGTCTCCGATCCTGCTGTCACAGAAGAATTTCCCGGGTGATCATGGACTCCCTTCGCCTCCAGATAATGATCCAGCACTGACATATACTGCGTCATATCTTCCATTTCCCGATCTGACACTACATTGTTACAGGCGATAAAAGCCTGTCCCATTGTGCGGAAGGTAGCCACCAGGGTCTTGGAAATAGCCTCTGTAATCCCCTCCAGTTTATCCGGTGCATTGACATCAGCATTCACAAAATAGGTAAGAGAGGTAGGAATTCTGGTGCGAAATGCTTCATCGTCCAGTTTTCTCTCGTATTTAAACATGGTCAGCTTATCCGGAGTAAAGCGGAATCCCAGGTTATCCTGGATAAACAATGTCTCCCGATAGCAGACACCGCCGTCTCCTGCTGACAGATAGGCGCAAAACTGCAGCAGATCGATCTTACAGATCTGCCACATAGGCATGCTCTCATCCTGAGATCCGATTCCCTTCCGATCCAGGAGATTGGCATATTTTTTACATAAATTCATGAGCTGTATCAAGGTCTGCTCCATGAAGTATCCTCCCTGCTA
>CAYMSZ010000136.1:1716-5168 GCA_964393285.1 uncultured Lachnospiraceae bacterium
TCTTATGATAGCACAAATTAACAAATCAGGCAAAGGAAACCAGCATTTATCCCGGATTTCATTCTGACAGATTCAAAATATGATGGTTCCATGAGGTATCATGCAATTCATGGCTGACCATGACAACTGTCCAATCCGGATTGGTCATAAAATACCTTTCTATTTCCGCTGCAAGAGAAGGGTTGATACCGGCACAGGGTTCATCCAGTAAATAGATCTGTTTGTGCTGCGCCAACGCCCTTGCAATGAGAACTCTCTGTTTTTCCCCACCGGACAGATTTTTTCCATTGGCTTCTATCCCATAGTCCATTCCATGCCGCTGAATAAACTCTGTCAGTCCGCTGGCTTGTATGACCTGTTTTCTCTCTTCTTCCGACACCTTTCTATCAAAGAAAATGTTTTCCGATACCGTTCCCTGGAACAAATACCCTCTTTGAGGAAGATAGGCTACCTGATGATAGATGTCTTCTTCTTTCATTTTCTCCAGATCCTGTCCCAGAAAACAAATGGTTCCCTCCTGCGGCTTCAGGGTTTTCAGCATCAGTTTGAACAAGGTGGATTTACCGCTTCCGTTTTTTCCTGTTAAGACCAGCTTGTTTCCTTTCTCTATTTTCATAGACGGAATCGCCATGATTTCTTTTCCGTCTCTGCTAAACCTGATACCCTTTATTTCATATACAGGATCAGAGATTCCGGATTTGTCCTGTTTCTCTTTCTTTTCTTTTACCGTCTGACTATCCTTTTCAAAGGCATTCTCCGGCAGCGCCTCCATGCCTCCTTTCATGGATATGATACAGCCAAACAGACTTTCGCTGCTATTTAAAATCAGACCACCAATGTTGATGTACGCAACCAAAGCACCGATACTGGTCTCTCCTTTGATCACTCCGTATATGATCAACGACAAAATTCCCATATCCGCAACAAACATAGGCAAATACAGTACAATTCCAATGCCTTTTATTTGCGTGTAATATTTTCTGGCAGCCTGTTCATACGCTGCACTTTCCCTTTTTGCCAGAATCAAAAAACGGTTCCTGATCTGATTAAAATAAATATCCAGAAATCCGTCCATCATGTCCATTACTGCTGCCATATGATGGTTTTCTGCTGCCAAATATACCTTTGTCACTTTCTCCACCGCTCTGTCATAGAAGTGGGACACCACATAAGAAATCATCACTGCCGCCAACATGGCAATCGCCAGCTTGAGATAGATCCGGCTAAACATAATACAACCACATGCAATCAACAAGGCAAAATAAATAGCATTATAGAAATTTTCAAGAAATTCCTGCTGAAAAATTTCCATGCTGTTTACCTGTTCATCTAAGAAAGACTGACTGCCTTTTGCACCATATTCTGCTAAGGAACAGGAAAGAGATTGGTTCGACATATGATTTCGCAAGGTCAGGCGAATTTCTTTTTCCAGATGGTTCTGTTCCAAATTGGCTATATATTCAAAGATAACCGCTCCCAGCTGGCAAATGACATATAAGCCAAAGGCAGCCGCTGCCTCCTTCGACAGATTTTCCTCCAACTTTACAGCAAATTCAGAGAGCTGATAGGAACCTGCGCTAACCAGAATCGTATCCATCAAAATAAAGATACCAAAGACAGCATGTCCCAACCAAAGTCCCTTCATCATCTTAATCCACTTGTTTTTCATAGACTTTCCCCTTTGACACTTCGTATACGGTATCATATTCCTGCTGAATTTGACTGCGGTGAGACACAATAAGCAAGGTAACATCCTTCATCTGTTTCAGGAAATTCAGCAGTTCCCCAAATATCTTTTCATCCAATGCAGAGAAACTCTCATCCAGTATCATTACCTTTTTACCGGATGCCAACATACGGGCAATTCCGATTACCTGTCTTTGACCGCCAGACAGGTTGCTTCCGTTTTTCTCAATCTTTTTAGTCAAATCCGGAACATATCGTTCCAGGATATTCCTGTAACCCGTTGCTTCCAGGTTCTTTTTATAATCTTCTCGTTCAAAAAAGATATTATTTTCTACGGTATCCTGAAACAAGTAAAAATTCTGATCCAAATAAGATGCCAGGCTTAACAGCACCTCACTTCCCGGAGGAAGAAGCATATCATCCACAAAAACATTTCCCTGATCCGGCTGGCAGACTCCCAGCATGATTTTTAAAATCGTACTTTTTCCGTTGCCGCTTTCCCCTACGATCAGATATTTTTTTCCTCTTTGGAAAGACATACTGACTCCCTGAAGTACCGGATGGATTTTATCATATGAATAACTGACATTATGTATTCCAAAACAACTCCAGGTTTCCGGCGAAGCCGTATCTTCCAGGGAATCCTTCCTTGTCTGGGTCATACTCTTCCATGTCTCCACCATTTGGTAAATCCGATCCTGAACCAATCTCGTCTCTGCTAATGTCTGTAAGACATTCTGCGCAGCCCCTATTTCATCCTCAATCAGGGAAAATACGGATAAGGAAGCTATGATGTTTCCTATGGATAATTTTCCATGAACAGCCAGCACCAATTCAATCCCAATAAAAGTGGCCTTTGCCGCAAATCGGGACAAGGTATGCAGGGAAGATACCCTTACCCGCATTTTGCCACATTGAGCCGTAACATTTTCCAGCTTTTCATTGGCAGTATTCATTTTGTTTTTCAAAAGGCTGTCCTTTTCGGCATACTTGAAATCTTCTCGTCCGTCCAGGCAGTCCTGATAGCCCTTCAGATAAGATTCTTTCTCCTGAGCCTGTCGAAGCCCATACTTTTCCATGGCTTTATTACAGCTGCGAGAGACAAAAAACAACACAGCTACCACCAAAAGCATCCAACATCCCAGCCATCCATTAAAATAAAAAATCATTCCGCAGAATGTGGCAAGACGGATTCCCACCCGTATGGCTGTCATCTGATTGGATATGTACTTGCCTCGCAATGTCTTTACATCATTTATGATGACACTGGTAATGCGTTCCTTGGTTATTTTCTCAAAAGATCCAGGGTTCAGGTCTTCAAAAACAGCTTTCATCAGATGATCCCGAATGGAAATACAAAGCTTGCTTCTGACATATGCAAACCCCAGCTGATAGGAATAATTGACCAGCTCCATCACACATTGCAGCACCAGATATCCTATCAGTGCTTTCCACACCACCCCTGTTTCCAGCTTTGTTCCCACCAGCAAATCCGTAAACCAGGAAAAATATAGTGTTCCCACACATACAACTGCAACATTACACAGGGTAACCAGGGTAATTTGCAGCAGTTGCGCCGGGTAATGCCACAAGGAAAGCCATTTTTTGTTATGATCCATTCTGTTCTCCTTCCGGGCATAGAGAAAAAGTCGCTATTTTTTATGCCGAGTGTTATCATAGCATATAAATATATAAAAATATACATTTATTTCCTCACATAAAGAAATGCCGGAACAGATACAGATTCCATGGTAATCATCCATGAA
>CAYMSZ010000137.1:0-2240 GCA_964393285.1 uncultured Lachnospiraceae bacterium
AATTACTCCATGTTCTCTTCGTGATTGGCTTCTTTCTCCAACATACGGTAAGCTACCTTGCCAACCAGAGTCTTAGGCAATTCGCGGCGGAATTCTATTTCTCTGGGAAGGGCATATTTGGCAACATTATGCTGCAGGGTTGTCATGATCCGCTCTTTGCAGGCATCATCCCCTACAACCCCATCCTTTAATACGATATAGGCTTTGACTTTCTGCATACGCCGGGGATCCTTGACGCCGATGACACAGCTGTAGGATACCTCCGGGCAGCTGTCAATGACATTTTCAATCTGTCCCGGATATACATTGTAGCCATTGGTAATGATCATTCGCTTGATGCGCTGCCGATAATAGATATAGCCTTCCTCATCCATGTACCCCAGATCACCGGTGTACAGCCAGGTTCGGCCATCCGGCAGGGTACGCAGGGTCTCCGCCGTCTCTTTCTCGTTGTTGAGATAGCCCAGCATGAGAGTAGGACCTGTAAGGATGATCTCGCCTTCTTCTCCTCTGGGAACCTCTTCATCGGTTCCAGGCTTTACAATGCAGTAGAAGGTATCCGGAAAAGGAAGTCCGATGCTTCCCTCCTTGTAGACATCTTTGGGAGTCAGGCAGCTGGCAGTGACACATTCCGTCAGACCATAACCTTCCCGAATCTGGATAGAACTGCCATGTTCTTTTAAAAAGGTATCTACTTTTTTCTTTAATTCTACAGAAAGGGAATCCCCTCCGCAGAACATACCCTGAAGGAATCCCAAATTTACTCCGTCTAGCTGAGGCATATGGAGCAGGGCTTCAAAAATGGTAGGAACACCGGCGATAAAATTAGGCTTTTTCTTTGCCAGCATATTGGCATAGCTTTTGCTGGTAAAGGAGGGCATCAGGATGCAGCAGGCTCCGTGAATCAGAACGGTATGCAGGTTGATGCCCAGGCCGAAACCATGAAAACAGGGCATACAGCTTAACATGGTCAAGCCATAACCGAATTCTACGCCGATGGCTTCCTTGGCCTGCATGGCACAGGCATTGAAATTAAGATCGGAAAGGCAGATACCCTTTGGCGTTCCGCTGGTACCGCCGCTGTAAAGAATCACCGAAGTATGCTTGGTGTCATAGACAGATTCCGGCAGCTGGATATTGCCATCGCCTCGCTTTAGAAAAGTTTTCCATAAAAAGGCATGATCGCTGTTTGGAAATTTCAGATAGTCTTTCCCTTTCTTTATGGTATAAAGGGTAGATAAAATGGGATTCAGCTCATCCTGCATTCTGGCTACCAGAATGGTCACAGGATGGTCTACTTCCTTGAGAGCCTGCTCCACCTTTTCATAAAACATGTCTACGGTGAGAATGGCTTTACTTTGAGACAGATTAAGATAAAAACTGATTTCATTGCAGGCAGAGAGAGGATGAACCATGTTGGCAACGGCGCCGATTCGATTCAAAGCATAAAAACAATCCAATGCCTGAGGTGTATTCGGCATACAGATGGTTACGGCATCGTCCCGTTCAATACCCAGAGTCAGGAATGCTCTGGCTGCTCGCTCAATGCGATGAAGAAATGCCTGATAACTGGTCTTTGTCCCATAAAATTCATAGGCAGGACCGTTGGGAAACTCCTTAGCCATGCGTTCTACCATCTGAAACATGGTCAATTCCGGATATTCCAGATGATCCCGCTGTACATACTTCTCCATAGATTTTACCCTTTTGTAGATTCTTTCTTTTGAATTTTTATACTAGTATAGTTATAGACCTCCTGTCTAAAAAATGCAATGGAAATTCACTTACAGATACTTTTTGATTTCATTATTTAGTTCTTCTTCCAGATGAATCAGCTTTTTGGCAATATCCTTGGAATATTCTGAGGCAGCGCCGTACTGATTCAGATAGCGGTTCAGAGATTTGATTCCCATATTGCAGCCATCGGTAACCAGATCGGCAATGGTGGTATCGGACTCGTTCATGGTAAGCATCACATTGGTTTTCATCCAGGACATACTCTTTGCCATGGGATTTGGCTCCTTGCCGCCATCTTGATACTCATCCAGCATTTCCTGAATCTGCCCCTGCAGATCCTCATGGGCAGACTGACTTTTTTTCAAAAACTCCCGCAATGCTTTGTGACTGACATACGGCTCCACCTCCCGCAGTGTAGCAATTCCCATCTTACAGCCCGCATCACATTCTCGCAGTAAACGAATGGTATCCTGTTCTATCATTGTAAGCTCCTTTCCTTGATT
>CAYMSZ010000137.1:2340-5168 GCA_964393285.1 uncultured Lachnospiraceae bacterium
CAGAATGATATATTATTCGTACTGCTTTTGACGAAAACTTCTTTGCTTTTTCGGCAGGAGAGAGTCGGTCAGATTGCTCTTTGTATCAGAGGAGGCAGCAGCCTCTTTCTCACGATCCTCCTCTTCCTTTAACCGCTTTTGGGCAGTGGCCAACATCAGCTTGATTCGGTTCAGCTGGTTTACCTCGCTGGCACCGGGATCATAATCAACGGCGATAATATTGGATTCCGGATAATCGGAACGAAGCCGTTTGATGACGCCCTTGCCTACCACATGGTTCGGCAGACAGGCAAAAGGCTGTGTGCAGACGATATTGGGAGTGCCGGTATGAATCAGTTCCAGCATCTCACCGGTCAGGAACCAGCCTTCTCCACATTGGTTACCCAGGGAAACATAGTCTTCTGCGTATTCGGCCAGCTTTTCAATGCGGGCCATAGGAGTGAAATGCTTGCTTCGCTCCAAAGCCTTTCTGGCGCTCTTTCGCATAAACTCCAGGGCTGTGATACCGATATTTCCCATAACAGCGCTCTTTTTGCTCATACCCAGGTGTTCTGCCTTGAAGTTACTGTTGTAGAAACAATACAGAAGGAAGTCTGTCAGATCCGGCATAACGGCTTCGGCGCCTTCCTGCTCCAGCAGCTCTACCAGGTGATTGTTGCCCTCCGGCGCAAATTTTACCAGGATTTCTCCTACAATACCGACCCGAGGCTTCTTCATGTCTTCATGAATGGGCAGATGATCGAAATCGCGGATGATACCCTGACAATTTTGCTTAAACTCCTGTAAGTAGTGTTTACCGGTCAGGGACTGGATACATTTTTTCTGCCAGGTCTGGTGAAGCTCGTTGGCAGAGCCGGGAGTGATTTCATAAGGGCGCATCCGATAGAGCACACGCATGAAAATGTCACCGTAGATCAATCCCTCTACTGCCCGCAGAATCAGGGCAGGATCCTTAATGCTGAAGCCGGAATTCTGCTCCAGACCCTGTACGCTCAGGGAGATGACGGGAACCTGCTCCAGACCGGCCTTTTCCAGGGCCAGACGGATGAAACGGATGTAGTTGGTAGCACGACAGCCGCCTCCGGTCTGTGTAATCATAACAGCCGTTTTATTGACATCATAGTTGCCTGACAGCAGCGCATCCATAATCTGTCCGATGACCAGGAGAGAAGGATAGCAGGCATCATTGTTGCAATATTTCAATCCCATATCCAGACTTTGCTCTCTGGTAGAACGCAGTGCCACCAGATGATAGCCGCTGACATTGAGAACCGGCTCCAATATGTCAAAATGGATAGGAGACAGCATAGGACAGATAATGGTGTAATCCTCCCGCATCTCTTTGGTAAACTCCGGACGGTTATAACGGGCAGAAACGATGGTTCGCGTTTCATTGTGTCGGGAACGAAGACGCAAAGCGGAAATCAGGGAACGAATCCGGATACGGGCAGCTCCCAGGTTGTTTACCTCATCAATCTTTAAAACCGTATATAATTTACCGGATTTGGTCAGGATATCACCTACCATATCAGTGGTGACGGCATCCAGACCACAGCCGAAAGAGTTCAGCTGAATCAGGTCCAGATCGTCCCGGGTCTTGACATATTCGGCAGCCCGATACAGTCGGGTGTGGTACATCCACTGATCCACAGCCATAATAGGACGATCCGGTGCGGCCAGATGGGAAACCGAATCCTCTGTCAGAACGCAGATGCCATAGGAGGTGATCAGCTCCGGGATACCGTGATTGATCTCCGGGTCAACATGGTAAGGACGACCGGCCAATACGATGCCGTGACGGCCTGTTTCTTCCATGTACTGTAAGGTCTCCTCGCCTTTTTTACAGATATCCTGACGGGCAGCTTCCATTTCAGCCCAGCCCTTTTGACAGGCATTTGCAACCTTGTCTTTGGAAATGGAGAATTCAGCTCCAAATACCCGAATCAGCTGCTCTTCCAATACCTTCTCGTTGGTAAAAGGAAGGAAAGGATTCAAAAATTTAATATCAGGATTGTTTAAATCCTCTACATTATTTTTGATGTTTTCCGAATAAGAAGCAACGATAGGGCAGTTGTAATGGTTGTTTGCCTCAGGAGTTTCGTTTCTCTCATAAGGAATCGACGGATAGAAGATAAACGGAACCTTGTTGTTAATGAGCCACTGAATATGACCATGAGCTATTTTTGCCGGGTAGCACTCAGACTCACTGGGAATGGACTCAATTCCCATCTCATAGATTTTGTGAGTAGAGGAAGGAGAGAGCACCACAGAAAAGCCCAGCTCTCGGAAAAATACTGCCCAGAAGGGATAGTTCTCATACATGTTCAGAACCCGGGGCAGACCTACTACACCGTAGGGAGCCTCCTCAGGCTTTAACGGCTCGTAATCAAAAATTCGATGCAGCTTATAGGCAAACAGATTCGGAATGGAATGGTCTGTTTTTTCCTTACCCAGTCCTTTCTCACAGCGATTACCGGAAATGTATCGACGGTTGCCGGGGAACGCGTTGATTGTCAGCATACAATGGTTGGTGCAGCCCTGGCAGCGAGTCATTTTGGTCGTATAGGTCAGCTGAATGATCTCATCCAGAGAAAGCATGGTAGTAGCTTTGCCCTCGTGACGCTCTCTGGCAACCAGGGCAGCTCCGAAGGCTCCCATGATACCGGCAATATCCGGACGAACAGCCTCACAGCCGCTGATGTATTCAAAAGAGCGGAGCACAGCATCATTGTAGAAAGTACCGCCCTGTACCACAACATGCTGTCCCAGGTCCTCAGGACCGGAGATCTTCATTACCTTATAGAGCGCATTTTTGATGACAGAATAGG
>CAYMSZ010000138.1:0-5112 GCA_964393285.1 uncultured Lachnospiraceae bacterium
AGATGAAGAAGCGTTATGGCTTCGTATATGTAGACCGTGACGATGTAGGAAACGGCACACTGGAAAGAAGTAAGAAGGATTCCTTCTATTACTATCAGAAAGTAATTGCTACAGACGGAGAGGACTTAGACTGATTTGTTTCGGGGAAAGTGATATGAAACTGGTGACATTGTTAGGGGTTGTAAAAGAAATCCTTCTCCATCTCATCGGTGTGTATGGCTGATTCTTGTGGACACAGGATGAGAGAAGAAGAACATAGTAAAATAAGAATGACGGTCACTTCTGAACAGGAGTGACCGTCAATTAGGAGGACAAACAAATGGGAGCAAAATTTCCGAAGAATTTTTTGTGGGGCGGCGCTACCGCTGCAAACCAGTATGAAGGTGGATATCTGGATGGAGGAAAAGGCCTGAATACCTCCGATGTATTAACCGCCGGTGCACATATGGTACCTCGTAAGATCACCTGGAAGAATCCTGCTACAGGAGAGACAGGCTTTGTCGCTATGGATATGGCAGCAGGACCTGAGGCCATGAGCTTCCCGGAGGGAACCATTCCGGCAGTGTTGGAAGGAGAGTATTATCCCAGCCATACCGCTACGGATTTTTATCACCATTTTAAGGAAGATATCGCCCTTATGGGAGAGATGGGCTTTAAGACCTTCCGTATGTCCATGAACTGGGCCCGTATTTTCCCTAACGGTGACGATGCCGAGCCCAACGAGGAAGGCCTGAAGTTCTACGATGAAGTATTTGATGAGTGCAAAAAGTACGGCATTGAGCCTTTGGTAACCCTGTCTCACTATGAGACTCCTCTGGCTCTGTCCATCAACTATGGCGGATGGAAGAATCGTGATCTCATCGACATCTATGTAAAGTATGCAGAGACAGTGATTAAGAGATATGCCGGCAAGGTAAAATACTATCTGACCTTCAATGAGATCAATGTTATGGGATTCCTTCCTTTTATGGCAGGAGGCCTGTTGGATTGCTCTGACGAGGCTCGTGCCCAGGGTGCTCATAACCAGTTCGTAGCCAGCGCTAAGGTAGTAAAGTTTGCCCACGAGTTCAATGAGGCCAACGGCACCGATATTATGATCGGACAGATGCTGGCTTATCAGCCTACCTACGCTTATACCTGTGATCCCGAGGATCAGCTGGCGGTTATGGATAATCAGCATGGAACCTTGTTCTATTCTGATGTACAGACCGGCGGACATTATCCTGCTTACAAGTTAAAAGAGTATGAAAGAAAGGGCATCAAGCTGGAGGATTGCCCGGAGGATTATGAGCTTATCGAGAAGTATTCCGCTGATTTCCTTAGCTTCTCCTGCTACGGATCCAGCACTATCACCACCCATGACGATGTAGAAGGAGCCAGCGCTAACATGTCCGCCAGTGTAAAGAATCCTTATCTGGAGACCAATGCCTGGGGCTGGGCCACTGACCCTGCCTGCCTGAGAGTGGCTCTGAATACCCTGTATGACCGTTATCACAAGCCTCTGTGGATTGTAGAAAACGGTATCGGCTGGGCAGATGTAAAGGAAGAGGACGGCAGCGTTCACGATAGCTATCGTATCGAATATCTCCGTAAGAATATTGCATCTATGAGAGATGCCATCAATATCGACGGCGTAGATCTGATGGGCTACACCATGTGGGGTTGCATTGATCTGGTTAGTGCCGGTACCGGTGAGATGAAGAAGCGCTATGGCTTCGTATATGTAGACCGTGACGATGTAGGAAACGGTACTCTGGCAAGAAGCAAGAAGGATTCCTTCTATTACTATCAGAAGGTTATTGCTTCCGATGGAGAGAACTTAGACTGATTTGCTGCAGATTAGGAATCAGGGAATAAGAACATAGTAAAAAGAATGACGGTCACTTCTGAATGGGAGTGGCCGTTAATTAGGAGGAGAAATCTAATGGGAGCAAAATTTCCAAAGAATTTTTTGTGGGGCGGCGCTACCGCTGCAAACCAGTATGAAGGTGGATATCTGGAGGGAGGCAAAGGTCTGAACAGCTCCGATGTCATGACCGCCGGTGCACATATGGTGCCTCGTAAGATTACCTGGAAGAATCCTGTTACAGGAGAGACAGGCTTTGTAGCCAACGACCTGTCGTCAGATCCTGAAAGCATGAGCTTCCCGGAGGGAGCCATCCCTGCCATCCTGGAAGGAGAGTATTATCCCAGTCACACGGCTACTGATTTTTACCATCATTTTAAGGAAGATATCGCCCTCATGGGAGAGATGGGCTTTAAGACATTCCGTCTGTCCATGAACTGGGCCCGTATTTTCCCTAACGGCGACGACGCCGAGCCCAACGAGGAAGGCCTGAAGTTCTACGATGAGGTATTTGATGAGTGCAAAAAGTACGGAATTGAGCCCTTGGTTACCTTGTCCCATTATGAGACTCCACTGGCACTGTCCATTAACTATGGCGGATGGAAAAACCGTGCTCTCATCGACATCTTTGCAAAGTATGCAGAGACTGTAATCAAAAGATATGCCGGTAAGGTAAAATATTATCTGACATTTAATGAGATCAATGCTATGAATATGATGGGCTTTGTGGCAGGTGGCCTGTTGGATAGCTCTGACAAAGCTCGTGCCCAGGGTGCCCATAATCAGTTTGTAGCCAGTGCCAAAGTGGTAAAATTTGCCCATGAGTTCAATGAAGCCAATGGTACTGACATTATGATTGGACAGATGTTGGCTTATAGCCCTATCTACACCATGACCTGTGATCCGGAGGATCAGCTGATGGTTATGAATGCTCAGCATGGAACCTTGTTCTATTCTGATGTACAGACCGGTGGACATTATCCTGCCTATAAGTTAAAAGAGTATGAAAGAAAGGGTATTAAGCTGGAGGACTGTCCGGAGGATTATGAGCTCATCGAGAAGTATTCTGCAGATTTCCTTAGTTTCTCCTGTTACGGATCCTCTACCATTACCACACATCAGGATGTGGAAGGTGCCAACGGCAACATCCTGATTGGTGTAAAGAATCCTTATCTGGAGACCAATGCCTGGGGCTGGGCCACTGACCCTGCCTGCCTGAGACTGGCTCTGAATACTTTGTATGACCGGTATCACAAACCCTTGTGGATTGTAGAAAATGGTATCGGCTGGGCAGATGTAAAGGAAGAGGATGGCAGCATTCACGATACCTACCGTATCGATTATCTCCGTAAGAACATTGCATCTATGAGAGATGCCATCAATATTGACGGCGTAGATCTGATGGGCTATACCATGTGGGGCTGCATTGATCTGGTTAGCGCAGGCACCGGAGAGATGAAGAAGCGCTATGGCTTCGTATATGTAGATCGTGACGATGTTGGAAACGGTACATTGGCAAGAAGCAAGAAGGATTCCTTCTATTACTATCAGAAGGTGATTGCTTCAGACGGAGAGGATCTGGATTAATATGGTTGAAACAAAATTTGGTAAAATAGTCGGCATAGATCGGGAGACCTATACGGAATATCGAGGAATTCCCTATGCCAAGCCGCCGGTAGGAAAGCTGCGTTGGAGAGCACCCCAGCCTATGGAACCCTGGGAAGGTGTCTATGAGGCCACAGATTTCAGAAACAGATGCTGGCAGGCTCCGGCCATGGGAGAACCTTATGACAAAGAATTCTACAGCAACCCGGAATTTTTCCGCCCCATGAGTGAGGATTGTCTGTATCTCCATATCTGGGCCCCCAAGGAGGCAGCAGGTAAGAAGCTGCCGGTGGCGCTCTGGATTCATGGCGGTGCGTTTATGCATGGATTTGGCAGCGAGTTAGAGTTTGATGGAAAGGCCTACTGTGACCGAGGTGTGATCCTGGTCAGCATAGAGTATCGCTGTGGCGCATTTGGCTTTTTGGCACATCCCTGGCTGACAGAAGAAGATGAGAACCACATCTCTGGCAACTATGGATTCCTGGATGAGATCTTTGCTCTTCGGTGGACCTATGAAAATATTGAGGCCTTTGGCGGAGATCCGGACAATATTACTGTCTTTGGACAGAGCGCCGGAGCCATGAGTGTTCAGGCATTGATTTCATCGGATCTGACAGGGAACCAGATTGCCAAGGCAATTATGCAGAGCGGAGGCTCCTATGGGGCCAGAATCAGTGCTCCTGTCACCTATGAGCAGCAGGCAGCCATCGGCCAGGAATTTGCCGAATTTTTGGGAGCGAAATCTCTGGAAGAGCTTCGCAATATTCCGGCGGAAGTGATTCGGGATCAGGAGTATATCTTCTTAGGTCAAAAGGCAGAAACCCTGGGCTTGTTCTGGGTTCCTACCATAGACGGTCTGGCATTGACGGATACCAATGACAGGGCAGTGGAAACCGGCAAAATCAAGGATATCCCGTATATGCTTGGTACCACCAAAGCTGACATTATGGTAACACCCGAGATGCTGGAGAAGGGGGAGCATTCCCCTCTTTATGACGGAGTGGTGAATTTCAGCAAAAAGCTGGAAGAACTGGGCCGTAAACCGGCGTACACATACTACTTTGACAGCCGTATGCCGGGAGATGAGCTGGGATCCTTCCACAGTTCAGAACTATGGTTTATGTTTGGCACCATGGATCGCTGCTGGCGTCCCTGGGAAGAAAAGGACTATGAACTGAGTGAAAGAATGCTGGATTATTGGACAAACTTCATGAAGACAGGTAATCCCAATGGAGAGAATCTGCCGGAGTGGAGACCCTGTACCGAGGCAGATCCCTATGTTCAGGTTTTAAAAGAAAAGTAATAGAGAATTATATTTATGAAATATCTCAAACAGTTTTGCATTATTTTGGCCATCTCTTTTGTGGGGGAATTGCTGCATACATGGATACCCTTGCCCATACCGGCCAGTATCTATGGCATCTTAATCCTGTTTATAGGGTTATGCACCAGGTGGATTCCTTTGGATTCTGTGAAAGAGACAGGAAAATTTCTCATCGACATTATGCCTGTGATGTTTATTCCGGCAGCGGTAGGGTTAATGAATTCCTGGGAGCTGATTCGAAGCTCCTGGATTCCCTATCTGGTGGTGGCAGTTGTCACCACCGTAGCTGTTATGGCAGTGGCAGGCCGTACAACCCAGTATGTCATGAGACACGATA
>CAYMSZ010000139.1:0-5097 GCA_964393285.1 uncultured Lachnospiraceae bacterium
CCAGGATGATATTGATGATGGCTCCGGTTAAAGTGGAGGCCATGGCAAATTTGGGACTGCCGTCAGCCCGGATCACAGGATTCATGGCCTGGCCAAACATATAAAAGGGGATTCCCAGGGTGATGTAGAAGAAATACTCCTTGGAGAGGCGGAAGGTCTCTGCGTTGACTGTGCCACCGAACATCGCGATAATCGGTTCCTGGAAAATCAGGTAAAGGGCCATCAGTATCAGGCTGCTGAGCACCGTCAGCACCACTGCATTGCCTACGCTGCGGCTGGCATCCTGAGGCTTGTTCATGCCAAGGCTCAGGCTGACAAAAGCGCAGCAACCATCGCCGATCATAACAGCGACAGCCAAAGCCACCACCGTCAGAGGGAATACTACGCCGTTGGCCGCATTGCCGTAAGAGCCAAGGTAAGATGCATTGGCAATAAAGATTTGGTCTACAATGTTGTAAAGTGCGCCTACTAACAGGGAGATGATGCAGGGAACGGCGTATTTTTGCATCAGTTTTCCCAGTTTTTCTGTGGCGAGAAAAGATTGGTTCATTTGGTCCATTGGACTGTACCTCCTATCAAATAAAAAAACGCGGGCAGGACAGCCGGTTCATCAGCTGCTTGCTCCACGCTCTATCTATTTCTATTCCCGTCTGTATGCAGACAAAAAAATCGTGTAGCAAGCAACCGGGTTTACGCAGTTCCTGCTACACGCTGTAATTGCATTTTATCACTTCATTTTTCAAAAAGTCAAGGACGAAATTTTTCTCATCCCCAACGGAGGATTGCAAAAGTTACCTTTCATAACAGTTATAACAGGAACTCCACAAATACCTGATTGCTGACATCCACACCAAAGTCTGTCAGACGATAGCCGGTCTCTGTTTTCTCCAGCAGTCCCCTTTCTAACAGGGAAGCCAGCTGTGGTCCATAGATTGACTCCAAGGATGTTCCAAATGCCTGTTGAAAATCAGAGTCAGATACCCCTTCTGTCAGGCGCAAGCCTAAGAACATAAACTCTTCCATCTGATCCTTGACAGAAAGCGTTTCCTCGTCCTCCCGAATCTGCAGCCATGACAGGCCCTCATTCTCCGTAAGGCTCCGGATATAGCATTCCAGATCGGAGGTATTATGAAATCTTCTTTCCTCATAAAGAGAAGATGCTCCCAATCCCAGACCCAGATAAGGAATCCTCTTCCAGTATCCTACATTATGCCTGCAGGCATATCCGGGCTTCCCGTAATTGCTGATTTCATATCTCTCATATCCGGCTTCCCCTAACAGGGTCTTGGTCAGGTGGTACATCTCCCGATCACTATCCTCATCCGGCAACAGTTCCGGATGGGCTCCATACTGTGCAAAGAAAGGAGTGCCCTCCTCGATGATCAGACTATAGGCCGAGATATGCTCCGGGTTGCAGGCTATGACCCGCTGCAGGGTTTCTTTCCAGGAGGCTACTTTCTGCCCGGGCAGGGCTGACATCAAATCGATGTTAATATTGGTGAATCCAACCTTTCTGGCCTCCTGATAGTTTTCCTGAAATTCTTCCCAGGTGTGTATCCGTCCCAGCATGGCCAATTCTCTGTTATCTGTGGATTGCAGACCCAGGCTGAGGCGATTTACCCCTGCTGCCAGGTATTTCTGCAATTTATCCCTGGTCAATGTACCGGGATTTGCTTCCATGGTGATTTCCGCATCTGTGGTCAGAGAAAATGCTGTTCTCACTTCTTTTAAGATGTCTGCGATCCACTGCCCTTCTATGGCAGAGGGGGTACCCCCTCCGATAAAAACAGAAGTAACCTCTGTTACCCGGGGTTTTGTCTGATCTCTATGCCAGGCTCCCGCCAGGCGTATTTCCCGGCAGAGGGCTTTTACATAGCGTTCTTGCTGCTCTTTGGAGGCCGGTCCTGACAGGAAATCACAATAGGCACACTTGCGAATACAAAAGGGGATATGAATATACAGCTCCATCCTTAGTCCTCATCCAGCTTTAACACACTCATAAAGGCCTTTTGAGGAATCTCTACATTGCCGATCTGGCGCATTCTCTTCTTGCCTTCCTTCTGCTTTTCCAACAGCTTTTTCTTACGGGTGATATCTCCGCCGTAACACTTTGCCAGCACATCCTTACGCATGGCCCGCACTGTCTCTCGGGCAATGATCTTACTACCTACAGCAGCCTGAATGGGAATCTCAAAAAGGTGCTTGGGAATCTCATCCTTCAGCTTTTCGCACATCCTGCGACCTCTGTCATAAGCAGATGCCTCCGGCACGATAAAGGACAAGGCATCTACCTCTTCCTTGTTAATCAGGATATCCAGTTTCACCAGCTTGGCAGGTTCATATCCCTTGATCTCATAATCAAAGGAAGCATATCCTCTGGAACGGGATTTCAGAGCATCGAAGAAATCATAGATGATCTCGTTCAACGGCAATTCATATTTCAGCAAGGCTCTGGTCTCTTCCATATACTCCATGCCCAGATAGACGCCTCGGCGCTCCTGACACAGATCCATAATGGCGCCGATATAGGCGGTAGTCACCATGATTTCTGCAGAAACAATAGGCTCTTCCATGTGCTCGATTTCGGAAGGGTCCGGCATGTTAGAGGGGTTGGTCAGTTCGACCATCTCCCCATTGGTCTTATAAATACGATAAATAACAGAGGGAGCTGTGGTAACCAAATCCAGGTTGTACTCTCTTTCCAGTCTTTCCTGAATGATTTCCAGATGAAGCAGTCCCAAAAAGCCACAGCGGAAGCCAAAGCCCAGGGCAATGGAGGTCTCCGGCTCAAAGGTCAGAGACGCATCATTTAACTGGAGTTTTTCCAGAGCATCCCTAAGATCATTGTATTTTGCTCCGTCGGCAGGATACATGCCACAATATACCATGGAGGTAACCTTCTTGTATCCGGGGAGTGCTTCTGCTGCCGGATTTTCTGCCAAGGTAATGGTATCGCCGACTCTGGTGTCTCTCACATTTTTAATGCTGGCTGTCAGATATCCTACCATTCCGGCAGGCAATTCCTCACAGGGAATGAACTGGCCTGCGCCGAAGTAGCCTACTTCCACCACATCAAACTGGGCGCCTGTGGCCATCATGCGGATGCGATCTCCCTTGCGAACTGTGCCTTCTCTTACACGGAAGAATACAATGACTCCCTTATAGGAGTCATATACGGAATCAAAAATCAATGCCTGCAAAGGTGCCTCTGGATCTCCCACAGGGGCTGGCAGCTTGTGCACAATGGCCTCTAACACATCTTCACAGTTCAGGCCGGTCTTAGCGGAAATTCTGGGAGCATCCTGTGCCTCCAGACCGATTACATCCTCGATCTCCTCGATGACCCGTTCCGGCTCTGCGCTGGGCAGATCGATTTTGTTGATCACAGGTATAACCTCCAGATCGTGGTCCAATGCCAGATACACATTGGCCAGAGTCTGGGCCTCAATGCCCTGGGCCGCATCCACCACCAAAACAGCGCCGTCACAGGCCGCCAGTGCCCGGGATACCTCGTAGTTAAAATCCACATGTCCAGGAGTATCAATCAGATTAAAAATGTATTCCTGGCCGTCTTTTGCCTTATATATGGTGCGAACTGCCTGGGATTTGATGGTAATACCCCTCTCCCGTTCCAGTTCCATATTGTCCAGTACCTGTGCCTGCATCTCCCGGCTGGTCAGCAGACCTGTCATCTCGATGATACGATCTGCCAGGGTAGATTTGCCGTGGTCAATGTGGGCAATGATACAAAAATTACGAATCTTACTTTGGTCTAATGCCATGGTTGTTCCTCCTAACGAATGCCGCGTCTCAACGTCAAAAGCCTTTTGGTGCAAGTAGAAAGCTTTCTGGCCTTTTGACCCTGGCATCATTCAAAGTGCAGTATAACATGAGATTTTGGTCGTGGCAACTTAAATTGCGTTTCTCTAAGGAGCTGTGATATAATGATAGCCGCAATGCAGCATCAGGCACGAAGTGCGAATCGTGATAGAATAAATTTGAATCAAACTGCGGAATTCAAGGAGAGCACTGCTATGAATCAGTGGATTATGGGAGTATTTGCAATAGGAGCCTTATTAGGAGGTGTGGATTACCTGTTTGGCAATCGAAAGGGATATGGTGAACAATTTGCCGCTGCCTTTTCCCTGTTAGGGCCTACTGCCATGTCCATGGCTGGCATTATCTGCCTGACCCCTGTTCTTTCCTTTTTATTTTGCGCCGGTATTCGACCTCTCTTTCATATGGTGGGAATCGATCCGGCTATGGCTGGCGGTGTGTTTGCCATCGATATGGGCGGCTATCAGCTTTGTATGCAAATAGCAGATGACCCTTTTTGGGGTGCCTATGCCGGCATTCTTGTAGGTTCTACCCTTGGCTGTACCATTATGTTTACCCTCCCTGTAGGGATGGGGGTGATCGAAAAATCTGATGAGGCTTTCTTTTTGCAAGGCATCCTGATTGGTCTCATTGGTATGCCCTTTGGTCTTTTTTTCGCCGGGCTTCTCTTAGGGGCTTCTTTGGGAATCCTTCTCTACGAACTTCTTCCCGTTTTCCTCTTTGCCATTTTGCTCATCATAGGTTTGCGTAAAATTCCTGCTCAAATGGTATGGATCTTTCAAAAATTTGCTGCCGGAATGAAGATTCTGATCACGATAGGACTGATCATCGGCGCTGTTTTTTATATGACAGGTCAATCTTCCACCTGGATCACTCCCCTTACCGATGCCATGTCTGTGGTGGTTTCCATCTGCATCGTCATGTTGGGAAGCCTTCCTGTCTCTCTCTTCTTGCAAAGGCTCTGCAAAAAGCCGTTACAGGCGCTGGGAAAGAAGTGTGGTCTTGACAATGTAGCTATGACTGCTCTCATGATGGGCACAGTCAGTGTCATTCCCGCTCTTCTTTTGCTAAAGGACACCAATCAGAAGGGGAAAATTGCAGTCACTGCATACCTGGTCAGCGCTGCTTCCCTTATGGGTGCCCATATCGCATTTACCGCCGGTACAGAAGCCTCCATGATCGGCCCCCTCATTCTCGCCAAACTGACAGGCGGGGTGGCTGCTCTTTTGATTTCTGTTGCTGTATCCTCCGGGATTCATA
>CAYMSZ010000140.1:0-5062 GCA_964393285.1 uncultured Lachnospiraceae bacterium
TTAACATCATGGTATAATTGTAAAAAAAATAACCCATACTGAAAAAGGCATTGCCTGTTGCCTTGCTATCCGGCCCTATTTATGATAGGATTCTGAGTAAGAAAAGAAAGGATTGATCTGTATACAAGGAGTTTTTGATCCACAAGGAATCCAGCCATGCGTGTGCCTGGATTGGATCAGAAAATCTCCGTAAAAGATAGACAGGAGGAATTTATATATGCACAGCTTCCAATATCAGATTCCCACAGAAATTCATTTTGGTAAGGACACAGAAGGAGATGCCCCGGAATTGATTCGCAAGTATGGGGGCAGCCGGATTATGATTGTATATGGCGGCGGCAGTGTGGTAAGAAGTGGTCTGCTGGAGAGAGTGACTACGGCTCTGGATGAGGCGGGCCTTTCCTATGTGACATTGGGAGGGGTACACCCTAACCCTCACCTGGAATTTGCCAGAGAAGGCGTAAAGAAAGCCATCCAGGAGAAGGTGGATTTCCTGTTAGCCATCGGTGGAGGCAGTGTCATTGATACTGCCAAAGCGATTGCCCATGGAACAGCCAATCCGGAGACAGATATCTGGGAATTTTGGCAGAAAAAAGCGGAACTGACGAAATCTATGCCTGTGGGAGTTATTTTGACCATTTCTGCAGCAGGCAGCGAAACCAGTGATTCAGCAGTATTGACGAATCTGGAAAGCGGACAGAAGAGGGGACTTAGCACTCCCCTGAATCGGCCGGTTTTTGCCATCATGAATCCGGAGCTGACCTATACCCTGCCTGCTTTTCAGATTGCCTGCGGCGTAGCGGATATTATGATGCACACTATGGATCGGTATTTCAATCCCATTACAGATAATCAACTGACAGATGAGATTGCGGAAGCCCTTCTTCGTACGGTGATTGAAAACGGCAGAACCGCAGTGATAGACAGCCATGATGCCAAAGCCATGA
Source organism: uncultured Lachnospiraceae bacterium (assembly GCA_964393285.1). Lineage (GTDB taxonomy): Bacteria > Bacillota > Clostridia > Lachnospirales > Lachnospiraceae > RGIG7193. Next base: position 948 of record CAYMSZ010000140.1, read on the forward strand.
GTGAACTCATGTGGGCAGGAAGTCTTTCCCACAATGGTCTTACAGGATTGGGAGGACAAAAGGATTTTGCACCTCACCAGCTGGGCCATGAGCTGTCTGCCAGGTTTGATGTAGCCCATGGAGCCAGCCTGACAGCCATCTGGGGGTCCTGGGCCAGATATGTCTATCGAACCAATCCGGCCAGGTTTGCCCAGTTCGCAGACAGAGTCTGGGGCATTCATTCCAGTAACGAACTTTCTGCATCCATTGCAGGCATCCACGCCACAGAAGAGTTTTTCGAATCCATCGGTATGCCCACCAGCTTTACCAGATTGGGGATCGGAATTCAGACAGAAGAAACATTGAGAGAACTGGCCAGAGGATGTTCCTATGACCACACCCGTACTGTTGGCACCTTCCAGGTTCTTAAGGAGGACGATCTGTACGAGATCTATAAGGCGGCAAATAATTAATGGAGACAAAAGAAGAATTATCCCGGTACTATCAGGAGATTCTCCTGGAATTACCACCTCGCCCTTACAAGGGGACTTTGGAGGAACTGAAAGAGAAAATACAGATTGTGCAGCGCCATGGGCATCAACGGCGGATTAAGGAGGAGACTCTGGTATCGGAGCTGATTCATCTGGTGCCTCTTTTGGTGTACTGTAAAAAGAATCATGTCTATGAGGCACAGGCAGCCGTCTCTCTCCCTCAGGTATTGAAGGTTTGCGACAGACTGGCGGCCATCCGTCTGGCAGGTTACCGGAATCTGGAGGCAGAGGACAAGCCTGCTTTGGAGGAGCTGTATCAGTTTTATTATCACAGCAAGAAGGAGATTCTGGCTTTGGCGCCGGCCAAGGCATTTCGGACTCGTTACATAGATACCAGAATCATGAATCAGGTGAAGGAGGCGATTCCTGAGGCCCCTGCCACAGAATATCCTCTGGCCAGACAGATGAAACGTCATTTTATCCTCCATGTGGGACCTACCAATACGGGAAAGACCTATGATGCCCTGATGGAACTGAAACGGGCAGAGTCGGGAATCTATCTGGCTCCCTTAAGACTCCTGGCCATGGAGGTGCAGGAGAGAATGCTGGAGGATGGAATTTTCTGCTCTCTGTTGACGGGAGAAGAAGAAGACATTCTGAAATCCGCCACGGTTTTGTCTGCAACGGTAGAAAAGCTGGATATCAATCATCCTTATGAAGTGGCTGTCATTGATGAATGTCAGATGATTACAGACCCTCAGCGAGGCGCATCCTGGACCAGAGCCATCTTAGGCGTCCGGGCGGAGCGCATCCATATTTGTATGGCACCGGAGGCGGAGCATATTGTCAGGGCTCTGATTTCAGACTGCAAGGACACCTATGAAATTGTTCGTCATAAGCGCAAGATTCCACTTCAGTATGAAAATAAGCCCTATCAATTTCCGGAAGATATCCGGAAAGGAGACGCCCTGGTGGTCTTTTCCAGAAAACAGGTTCTCTCTGTGGCAGCGGAACTGCGCAGAAGAGATATCCACGCCAGCGTGATCTACGGAGCCCTTCCCTATGCAGCCAGAAAACGACAGGTTCATCGTTTCTTAACCGGGGAATCTCAGGTACTTGTTACGACGGATGCCATCGGCATGGGAATGAATCTGCCCATTCGACGGATCGTTTTTATGGATATTGTAAAATTCAACGGAAAAGAGCGGCGAATGCTGGAGCCTGCAGAGACCAAACAGATTGCAGGCAGAGCCGGTCGACAGGGAATGTATGAGAAGGGCTATGTGGCCTGCATTGAGAAAACAGATGTGATTCGGGATAATCTGGAGACAGAGACAGAGGAAATCACCCAGGCCAGACTGAATTTTTCAGAGGCACTGCTGGAATCGGATTATCCCCTGGATGAACTGATCCGCATGTGGTCTTTTGCCCAGGTACCGGAAAAATACAGCAAGATGGATACGGAAGAGCCTCTGAAGCTGCTGGGAGAACTGCGTTCCTCCGGGGTGGATATCTCCGGTAAGGATGCCAATCGTCTCCTGTACCAGATGATTACAGTGGGCTTCGACACAGAAAACAGAGATCTGGTAGACCAGTGGCTGGCAGCCTGTCTGGACTATCTGGATGGAGCAGAAACCCTGGATTTTCCGGACTGTGATGGGGAAGAACTGTTGGAGATGGAGATGACCTGCAAGGAGCTGGATCTCTATTATCAGATGTGTCACAGGTTCCATATGCCTTGTGAAGAAGACAGGGTAGCCATGGAAAAAGACCGACTGGCAGCGGCCATCGATGGAGCCATCTCCAGAGAACTGGTCAATTACAGAAAGCGGTGCCGGATCTGCGGTACGGTTCTCCCCTGGGATGCTGCTTTCGGCATCTGCAGTGATTGCTTTGCAGAACAGAAAAACTTCCATCAAAAATCGGTTCTAAGAGGGAATAAGAACCGATATACTGGGAGAAAGAGAACATAAAGCAGGAACGGGACACATGAGTCAATATAAGATCATGGCATGGCCGGCCTGTGCCCTGGCCGTATTTCTGATGGGAACCGGGGCAGCAGCCACAGTAGACAGATGGCAGCAGGAAAAAAATACAGAGCAGCAGATTCAACAGGAAAATACCATAGAATCCTTAGAAGTAGAGGCAGGAGCAGAAGCCGAAGAACGGTTGTATGCCGGCCTCTCTTTTGGCAGTGTGCTCTATTCGGAGAACTGGGGTCTGGGCTTTGGAGAGAGCGGAACGAAGCCTACAGGCAACGCCACAGCATCTGACCTGGCGGCCTACAATGCCTGGTATGTGGATTCTACAGAGGAAAAGGTGATCTATCTGACCTTTGACTGTGGATATGAAAACGGCAATACAGAGTCTATTTTAGAGACTTTGGCAGCTCATGAGGCACCGGCCACCTTTTTTATTGTAGGAAATTATATTGAGACCAGACCGGATCTGGTGCAGAAGATGGTGGACATGGGCTTTACCGTCGGCAACCATACCTATCATCATCCGGATATGGGAAGTATCCAGGATACAGAATCCTTTGCCAGGGAATTGCAATCTCTGGAAGATGCTTTCCGGGAGCTGACCGGTACAGAAATGGTCAAATATTACAGACCGCCTCAAGGCAAATACAGTGAGGAAAACCTGCAGATGGCCAAGGATCTGGGCTATGAGACCTTTTTCTGGAGTCTGGCCTATGTAGATTGGTATGTAGATGACCAGCCTACGAAGGAGGAAGCCTTTTCCAAGCTGATTCCCAGAATCCATCCCGGCGCCATTGTGCTCCTTCACAGTACCTCTTCCACCAATGCGGAGATTCTGGATGAGCTGCTGACCCGATGGGAGGAGATGGGATACACCTTCCGGGACTTGTCTCAGATAGGGAAACTTTAAAAAGACACAGAAAATTCGCAAAAAAATGTTGATAAGGTCTTTCTTTTTTGAAAAAAAGAGGTATACTATACATAGTGAATTAGCACTCGACTAGCTTGGTGGCTAACAAATCCTTTTATCAGGTAGAGGGCGAAAACACGATGACAACAAGAAGAAGGGAGGCCTCTTTATGAATATTAGTAAATTTACACAGAATTCCATACAAGCCGTACAAAATTGCGAGAAGATTGCATACGATTATGGCAACCAGGAGATCGACGAGGAGCATCTGCTTTACAGTCTGTGGGGACTGGAGGACAGCTTGATCCGCAAACTGCTGGTCAAGATGGGAGTAGATGAGAACAGCTTTGAGGCCAGTCTGGAAGCGGCTCTCAACCGGAGACCAAAGGTATCCGGCGGAGGAAATCAGTATATCAGTAACGCTCTGAATCAGGTTCTCCTCCATGGAGAAGATGTAGCCAAGAGCATGGGAGATCAGTATGTATCTGTGGAGCATTTGTTCCTGGCCATGCTGGAAAAGCCCAACCGGGCAGTAGGAGATATTTTCCGTCAGTATCAGATCCAGAAAGAAGGCTTTTTGCAGGCTCTGTCTACTGTCAGAGGCAATCAGCAGGTGACCACCGATAATCCGGAGGCCACCTATGACACCTTAAATAAATATGGCGAAGATCTGGTAGAAAAAGCCAGAAACCAGAAGCCATTCAGGAGGTGACACCGATCATTCAGCCGGGCATGTCCGACTCTGCCTCGTTC
>CAYMSZ010000141.1:0-5004 GCA_964393285.1 uncultured Lachnospiraceae bacterium
CACAATCAATTCTATTCGTTTCATTTCCATCCTCAAAGAGTTCAAATCCCATGATATGAGACAAGGGACAAAAGGTCAAAATTCAGAATTCAGCTTTAAAAAAGCAATTTTCTGAATGCAAACATGGCTGCCAGATATATTACAAATACAGCATATGCTACTCTGTCACCGGTCTCATAGCGGAGGGGTTTCATCTTTGTGCGGCCTTCTCCTCCATGGTAGCATCTGGCTTCCATGGCCATTGCCAAATCTGTAGCTCTGCGAAATGCCGAGATAAACAGAGGGACTAAAATCGGAACCAATGCTTTTGCCCTCTGTACCAGATTACCGGATTCAAAATCGGCTCCTCTGGCCATCTGTGCCTTCATGATTTTATCTGTCTCTTCCACCAGAATCGGAATAAACCGAAGGGCGATGGACATCATCATTGCGATCTCATGGACCGGAACGTGAATTTTATTCAGCCATTTCAATCCTGTCTCCAATCCATCCGTCAGCTGATTGGGGGTGGTGGTCAATGTCATCAGGGAGGAGCCCATAATCAGAAAGATCAGCCGAACTGCCATGAAGGCTGCTGTCTTCACTCCCTCCAGTGTAATGGTTATGATCCAAAAATGAATCAGCACCGTCTCTCCTGCTGTCAGGAACAGGTTAAAACCGACACTGATTAAAAGCAGAATCATGACAGCCTTTAGGCCCTTTACGATAAAATGAAAAGGTACCTTAGACAGTTTGATCTCCATAGCCAGATAGCATCCTCCAAGCAGGTAGCACAACCAGTTATTGGCGATAAACAAGGATACGATAAAAACGATTGTTCCCACCAGCTTTGTACGGGGGTCCAAACGATGAAGAACAGAATCTGTTTGATAATATTGTCCTATAGTAATATCTCTGATCATTTTTTCTATTCCTTACTGTTCAATATAGTCAGAATGGCCTGCTTTGCCTCCTCCAAGGTGGTGATATCCTCACTGATGGGGAATCCTTTTTCATGAAGAGCATGAACGATATAGGTAATCTGCGGTGCTGCCAGACCCATGGCTTCCAATTCATCCTTATGACGGAATACTCCCTTTGGCACATCATCAAAGGCTACTTTTCCATGATTCATAACAATAATACGATCTACATATTTTGCTACATCTTCCATGCTGTGAGATACCAGAATTACTGTAATTTTCTTTTCCCGATGCAGTCTGGCAATCTGGTCTAAAATTTCATCTCTTCCCCGGGGATCCAATCCTGCCGTGGGTTCATCCAAAATCAGAACCTCCGGTTCCATAGCCAATACTCCGGCAATGGCAACTCTACGCTTTTGTCCTCCTGATAATTCAAAGGGGGACAGCTTATCATAAGACTCATCCAATCCGACCAGATTTAATGCTTCTCTGGCTTTTTTTTGAATCGTATCATGATCCCATCCCAGATTTTTTGGTCCAAAACACACATCGCTAAACACATCTGTTTCGAACAACTGATGCTCCGGGTATTGGAACACCAGACCTACTTTACTTCTCAACCCTTTCATGGAAAAGCCTTCTGCATATATGCTCTCTCCATGAAACAGGATATCTCCGGAGGTAGCTTTCAACAGCCCATTCAAATGCTGGGTCAAAGTGGACTTACCTGACCCGGTATGCCCAATAAGGCCAATAAACTGACCTTCCGGAATTGTCAGATTCACATGATCCAAGGCATGGATTTCCTGGGTCGTTCCTCCGCTATATACATAACTGACATCTTTTAATTCGATAGCCATGTAATCTCCATTCATATCATTTTATCATTTTCCCGTCAAATAGGGGATTCCCCATTTCCGGAGGTAGCTTACGATTTCTCCTGATATAATTTCATAAGCTCGTCTACAAACTCATCAATCTGCAGGATCCCATCAGAGAAGGGCAATCCTTCTTTTTTTAATTCCCAAGCCAATTCTGTCACCTGAGGAACATCCAGACGATATCCTTTTAGCTCGGCAGTTCTGGAAAATACCTCTTTTGGCGTACCCTCCATAACCAGCTGTCCTTCATCCATCACATATACCCGGTCTGCATGAATTACTTCTTCCATATAATGAGTAATCAATATGACGGTAATATGTTCGGAGCGGTTTAACTCCCGCACTGTACGAATAACTTCTTTTCGGCCATTGGGATCCAGCATAGCAGTAGGCTCATCCAATACAATACACTGAGGCTTCATGGCCATAACACCGGCAATGGCAACTCTCTGCTTCTGTCCACCGGAAAGCTTATTGGGAGAATGCTTACGATAGGCCGTCATTCCTACGGCTTCAATACTTTTTCCCACTCGATCCCATATTTCCTCAGTAGGCACACCCATATTCTCCGGGCCAAATCCTACATCCTCTTCCACAATGGTGCCAATAATCTGATTATCCGGATTCTGAAAAACCATTCCTGCTGTGCTTCTGACATCCCATGTATTTTCTTCTACGGAAGTGTCTTTTTCTCCTACCCAAATGGTTCCTTCTGTAGGAACCAACAAGGCATTCATATGCTTTGCCAGAGTGGATTTTCCGGAGCCGTTATGACCCAGAATGGCAACAAACTGCCCTGCTTGAATATCAATATCTACGTGATCAATGGCACGTTTCATGCCATCCGGATTTCCTTCTTCATCACGGGTAATGTAGTCATATACCAACTTGGAAGTTTTGATGATTCCCATTTTTTCGCTTCCCTTTCTGTCATGTCGTGAAGCCTATTGTACCCAAATAACTTCAACTTTGCAATATGTAATATAGCAATTCTTCCATTCCATAGCAAAAAGACTGTTACCTGTAGGTAACAGTCTCTGTGCCATTCACTAAATAGACAATATTAAACAAGCTCAATCAGCACTTCCATAGCGCCATCGCCCTTACGCTGACCGATCTTAACGATACGAGTATAACCACCGTTGCGGTTTGCATACTTAGGAGCGTACTCATCGAACAACTTAGCAACCAGATCTACTTCCTTGGTAGCCTTCTTGCGGCCGGCAACTGCGGTAGGAACCTCAGTTACAGGATACAGTACCTGCAGCATCTGACGACGAGCATGCAGACGAGAGGGCTTATCCTTCTTGATGGTCTTCTCGATCTCATCGTATACGGTCTTCTTCTTGCCGTCTACTACTTCCTTCACACGCTTGCCATCTTTGTCCTTGCGGGCAACCTTAGCCTTAACGGTTACTTCCTCATAGTTGTCTTTCTCTCTAACTGCCATAGCAATCAGACCCTCTACCATGCCACGAACTTCTTTTGCTCTAGCCTCAGTAGTAACGATCTTTCCATTGTATAACAGGTTAGTGGTCAGGGCTCTCAGCATAGCCTTTCTCTGGCTGCTGGTTCTTCCAAGCTTTCTATATGCCATTGTTTTTTCCTCCATCTGTGGAGCCAACTGTGATACCCTTTGGTTTTATTCACAGTTCGCCTTTCTCCACGAAATCAAATAGTGTCTTCTTTTTAATAAGGGGATTTTGGATTATTCCTCACTGGGATTCAACTCCAAACCCAGCTCCTTCAGCTTCGCAAGCACTTCCTCTAAAGACTTACGACAAAGGTTACGCACCTTCATCATATCCTCAGAAGTTTTGCTGCACAACTCCTCTACGGTGTTGATGCCGGCTCTCTTCAAACAATTGTAAGAACGAACAGACAACTCCAACTCGTCGATGTTCATTTCCAGAACCTTTTCCTTCTCATTGTCTTCCTTCTCTACCATGATCTCAGTAACCTTGGCATTCTCAGACAAATCAATGAACAGATTCAAATGCTCACTTAAAACTTTTGCAGCCAGGCTGACAGCCTCATCGGGAGCCAGTGTACCATTGGTATACACGTCCAGAGTCAGCTTATCATAGTCAGTCATCTGTCCAACACGGGTATTCTCTACTGTCATATTTACACGCTCTACAGGAGTGTAAATAGAATCAATAGCAATCACACCGATAGGCAGATCCTCTGACTTATTCCGATCTGCGCTTACATAACCACGACCACTGGTAATTGTCAACTCCATATTCAGACGGCAATCAGCACCACCGCTGAGAGTCGCAATCACCTGGCTGGGATTCATAATCTCAATATCAGAATCAGCCTTAATGTCAGCTGCTGTTACCACTCCTTCTCCCTCGAACTCCACATATGCTGTCTTGGGCTCGTTAGAATTGGAATGGTTTTTAATGGCAACGCTCTTCAGGTTCATGACAATTTCAGTTACATCTTCCTTTACTCCCGGAAGAGAACTAAATTCATGCAATACACCGTCAATCTTTACCTGGCTGATTGCAGATCCCGGTAAAGAGGACAGCATAATTCTTCTGAGGGAATTGCCTAGAGTTGTGCCATAACCACGCTCCAAGGGTTCTACAACAAATCTACCATATCTCTTATCTTCGGATATTTCAGCGATTTCAATGTTGGGCTTTTCAAAATCGAACACGAACGTCCCTCCTTCTTGGGGTTATGTTTCGGTAACATTCCACGGAAAGCGCCACAATCTTGGATAGACCCAAATGCGCCGCTTTCCGCAGAAATTACACATTTTATTATTTGGAATACAACTCGACAATCAACATCTCATCAACCGGAACGTCAATCATTGCTCTGGTAGGCAACTGCTTCACAGTGATGCTGAAGTTCTCCTGATCAGCCTCGATCCACTCGGGAACCAGTCTGCCAGCAGTAACATCAAAGATGTCCTTGTATCTCTGAGAGTCTCTGTTCTTCTCAGCGATGGTGATCACATCACCAGCTTTTACGCTGTAAGAAGGAATATTTACTCTCTTGCCATTTACCAGTACATGCTTGTGGTCAACAATCTGTCTGGTCTCCTGTCTGGTACGGCCAAAGCCTGCACGGAACAGTACGTTATCCAGTCTGGTCTCTAACAGAACCATCAGGTTCTCACCAACCATTCCCTTCTGCTTCTTGGCCTTTGTATAATAATTTCTGAAAGGCTTCTCCAACACACCGTAGATGAACTTGGCTTTCTG
>CAYMSZ010000142.1:0-4972 GCA_964393285.1 uncultured Lachnospiraceae bacterium
CTCTGTGGTTTTGTCTGTGTTTTCTTCCGGAATCCCCCGGAGTTCTCTGATAAAGTCAATCAAATCTCTGATTCCTCCGATGAGAGAATCAAACGCACCGTAATGATACAATTCGATGACGATGAGTCCCACAGGCACCGCTAAAATCATTCCACCCAAGCCGCTGAACCGGTATCCCAGATACAAAAACAGCAGAGTCAGCAGCGGATCCAGACCCATACTGTCTCCTACAATCTTAGGCTGAATCATCTGTCGTACCGCCTGGGTCAACAGCCAGCAGGCCAGCAAACCCACTGCCATGTAAAATTTACCTGACAGAAACTGAAGCAGGCCCCAGGGAATCAGCACCGTGCCGGTGCCAAATACCGGCAAGAAATCCAAAAAAGCGATCAGCAGCGCCCAGACGCCGGCATAGGGTATTCTAAGAATCAGAAAGCCAACAAAGAGCATGACAGCCACTACGCACATGATCCTGAATTGTGCCAAAAAGTAGCCTCCTACCAAATGTTTGGCGTTACGATACAGTAACTGCAATACCTTTTGCGCTTTTTTCGGCATAACATTCTGGTAGACCGATGCCACCATTTCTTTCTCTGCCAAAAAGAAATAAGCGGATAAAATCGTAATAAAAACCATTACAAAGGCATTGGGCAAGCTTTTGGCAATATTGCCGGCTGCCGTCACGGTAGGCGCTCCCAGCTCTGCCACAAACCCTGTCAGGGCATTGACCAGATTGGTTCCCATGTTCTGAATAGACTCTGCCAGATTCCATTCTGCAGAGCCGTTGGATAACCGCTCCAAGGTTCCTTCCAGCTTTTCAAGGACTGCTTCCAGCTGAATATTGATCCCATTGATGGTTTCCGGCAAGGACTCAATAAACGCCAGGAGCTCTTTGGCGATCCGGGTCAGAATCAGATACCCTCCGCCTATGACTAGCGCCAATACGCCTCCTATAATGAGAACCGTACCGAATTTTCTTCGGATTCGTATCTTCCGCTCCAAAAAACGCACCAGCGGATTGGCAATGAAGGCAATGATTCCTCCAATGACAAAGGGCATAAAGAAATACAGTATCTTAGGAACCAGCCAGACCGTCAGCACTATGGCGATCAACGGAAGGGCAATATTTAACAGAATCTGTATCCATCTTTTTAAATCAGACACCCTACACCTCCGAATAGTTCTCCAGGAATCGGAGCAGCTGCTCCATTTCTTCCTCTGTTCCTATGGTGATCCGCAGATAATTGTCGATTCTGGCCTTGGGAAAATACCGAACATAAATTCCGGCTTCCCGCAGACTTTCAAATAGTTTTTTTGCCTGCCAATACGGATGACTGGCAAAGATAAAATTTGCTTTCGAATCCGGGAATGAGAACCCAAGGTCTCTTAGTCGGCATTTTGTTCTCTCCCTGGTTGCTATAATCCGATTCACCGTTTCTTTCCAGTATTCTTCATTTTCCAGGCAGGCGCTTCCGGCAGCAATGGCTGCGGCATTCATGGTATAAGAATTGAAGGCGTATTTTACATGATTTAAGGCCCGGATCAATTTTTCTCCGGCTATGGCATAACCAATCCGCATTCCTGCCATAGATCTGGATTTTGAGAATGTCTGTACAACAACCAGGTTCTCATATTGATTCAACAGCGGCAAGGCGCTGTGTCCGCCAAAATCCACATAGGCTTCGTCTACAATGACGATCTGATTTGGATTATGCTGCAAAATCGCTTCAATATCCTCAAGAGGCAATTCCACTCCTGTAGGGGCATTGGGATTTGGGAAAATGATTCCTCCATTCTCCCTGTAATAATCTTCTTTCCGAATCTGCAGTGCTTCATCCAGGGCAGGTCTCTCATAGGGAATGCGAAACAGCTCTGCCCACACATCATAAAAGGAATAGCTAATGTCCGGGAAAAGGATGGGACGGCCGGATTGAAAAAATGTCATAAAACACATGGCCAACACATCGTCAGAACCCACTCCTACAAAAATCTGCTCCGGCTTTACATGATACTGACGCGCCAGGGCTTTGGTCAGAGCCGTTGCCCCGGGATCCGGATACAGCCGCAGCTTTGCTGTTTGAATACCCTGAATTGCTTTTTCTACCTCCGGTGCCGGAGGATATGGATTTTCGTTGGTATTTAACTTAATGATATTTGGTCCATCCGGCTGCTCGCCGGGTGTATACGGTACAACCTTACGTATATTTTCTTCCAGATTTCCCATTTTCATTTCTCCCGGATTATCATTCACCCTTTGTGATCACTCTGCCACATGTCCCTGTCTGTGCAGGACGTCAATGATACCATTTACATAGTGGGCGCACAGCTCCTGGGTGGTTGCTTCCACCATAACCCGCAGCACAGGCTCCGTACCGCTCTGACGCAGCAGAATGCGGCCCTCTTCCCCCAGCTCTTTTGCAGCCTGGGCTACTGCCTCCTGAACCTTCGGATCATTTAATGCCTCCGGCTTACTCACTACTCTTACATTTTTCAAAAGCTGAGGATAGATCTTCAGATCCTTACCCAGTTCTGCCAGAGAGGCTTTCTTTTCTATCATGGCTTCCATCAGCTTGAGGGAGGTAAGGATTCCGTCTCCTGTAGTGGCAAACTGACTGAATATAATATGCCCGGATTGCTCGCCGCCCAGACAATGGCCGTATCTGGACATGTTTTCATATACATATCTGTCGCCTACTGCCGTCTTTTCATAGGAGATGCCTACCCGGTCAAATGCCTTATACAGTCCCATGTTGGACATAATCGTTGTTACCACGGTATTGGTTTTCAGGCTTCCCTGCTCCTTCATATGGCAACCGCAAATATACAGGATCTTATCTCCGTCTACGACTTCTCCATTCTCATCCACTGCAATGCAGCGATCCGCATCTCCATCGTAGGCAAAGCCTACATCCAGATGATTTTCCTTTACATACTGCTGCAGTACCTCTATGTGGGTGGAGCCTGCCTGGTTATTGATGTTGACACCGTCAGGGGTATGATTGATCACATGAGTCTCTGCTCCCAGCGCATCAAACACCTGCTTTGCCAGGAGATAGGCACTGCCATTGGCGCAATCCAGACCCACTCGTATTCCCTGAAAAGATTCGGAAACCAGCTGTGTCAGATACTCTGCATAATGGTCTCTTCCCTCTGCATAGGGGAAGGATACTCCGATGGCTTCCTTTCTGGCATAAGGGATTTCCCCTGTTTCTCCATCCAGATATGCCTCTATTTTTTCAATCACATCATCGGTCAGCTTCTCTCCCTGACCATTGATCACCTTGATTCCATTGTCATAATAGGGATTATGGCTGGCGCTGATCATAATGCCGCAGTCAAATTTTTCTCTGCGAACCACATAGGCCACACTGGGGGTAGTCGTCACATGGAGCAGATACGCATCAGCGCCGGAAGCTGTCAGGCCCGCTACCAATGCTGTCTCAAACATATCTCCGGAAAGTCGGGTGTCCTTGCCGATCACTACCCGGCATTTATGCTCCTGTCCGTAAAACCATCCTAAAAAGCGTCCAACCTGATAGGCATGTTCCGCTGTCAGGCTCCCATTTGCTTCTCCTCGGAAGCCATCGGTTCCAAAATATTTGCCCATACAAACTCCTTTTTTCATTATTTGGTGAGTGAAGGAACAAACTCTATGAAATCCATTGATTTTTGTGCCTATTTGTCCCTTGTCTCATCATACGGTCATAGCCTGCCGATCCTTACATATTTGCAATGCGATCCGCAGGCTATGTTTTTTTATGTCATATTTACTTCAATCTCTCACCGTACATGGTGTCAAAATACTTACTGTATTCTCCGCTTAAAATATGCTTCCACCAGTCCTCATTGTCCAGATACCACTGAATGGTCTGGGCGATGCCGGTCTCGAAGGTGTACTGAGGCTTCCAGCCTAACTCTGTCTCCAGCTTAGTGGGATCGATGGCATAGCGGCGATCATGACCGGGACGATCTGTTACAAACTGGATCAGGCTCTCCGGCTTATTCAAAGCCTTTAAGATGGTTTGCACCACTTCCAGATTGGTTCTCTCGTTGTGACCGCCTACATTATAGATCTCGCCTACGCGACCCTTATGGATAATCAGGTCAATGGCTGCACAGTGATCCTGAACATGGAGCCAGTCTCTCACATTCTCACCAGTGCCATAAACAGGCAGCTTCTCATCGGCCAGGGCTCTGCTGATCATAAGAGGGATCAGCTTCTCCGGGAAATGGTACGGGCCATAATTATTAGAGCAACGGCTAATGGTCACAGGCAGTCCGTAGGTTCTGTGGTATGCCAGAACAAACAGGTCTGCGCTGGCCTTGCTGGAAGAATAGGGGCTGCTGGTGTGGAGAGGTGTGGTCTCTGTAAAGAACAGATCCGGACGGTCCAAAGGCAGATCTCCGTAAACCTCATCGGTAGATACCTGATGATATCTCTTCACTCCGTACTCTCTGGAAGCATCCAGAAGGGTGGTCGTTCCCATAACATTGGTGCGAACAAAAATGCCGGGATCGCTGATGGAACGATCCACATGGGACTCTGCGGCAAAGTTTACCACAATGTCAAATTTCTCCTTGGCAAAAAGATCCATGATAAAGTCACGATCTGCAATGTCTCCTCTGACAAACTTGTAGTTGGGGCAGTTCTCTACCGGCTTTAAGGTTTCCAGATTTCCTGCATAGGTCAAAAGATCCAGATTGACGATCTGATCCTCCGGATATTTGTTTACCATATAATGGACAAAGTTACCGCCGATAAAGCCGGCGCCTCCCGTTACCAGGATTTTCATATATTTTATCTCCTTATTCTATGTATTTTCCATCCATAACAGCCTTCAGATAGGCACCATACTGATTTTTCTTGTAGATCTCGTAGGTTTCCTGCAGCTGTTCCTTGCTGATCCAGCCGTTCAAATAAGCAATCTCCTCCTGGCAGGCAATCTTACGGTGCTGGTGCTGTTCCACTGTC
>CAYMSZ010000143.1:0-4947 GCA_964393285.1 uncultured Lachnospiraceae bacterium
ACAGGAGGAAGACATGAAGCATGCCTATAAAATCAGCAGAATATTCAGTTTGTTGTGTTATGTTCTGCTTTTGTATCAATTATGGCATTTATGCCAGTACGGAGGTCTGAAAAGACATTTGCCGGTAATGATAGCAATGATAATAGCTTTGCTGATCACTTTCATTCTTAGGTTGATTTTGAGAAGACAGAAACAGAAACAAAAGAAATTTTTTATGATGGAAATCATTCTTTTTGCTGCGGCAACCCTATTGTTTGGCGGGAGGATTGTTTATTCGGCAATTCCTTATCATGGGGAATTGTCGTGGAAGCTGGATGAATGGAAGCGCAAGAAGGAAGTAACCCTGGAACATAATAATTTTTTTGAGGACGGCGTAGAAGGCATTCTCAATGATTTGAATGAGAGTCTGAATTTGCCTGAAAAACTGTATATTGCAAACAAATTTCAGCTGACCTTTGAGGAAGATGGAACGATTCAGACGATATACGCGTTTCTGTACGGAAAAGATGAAAAAGGAGAAACAAAGACATATCTGGTGGACTATGATGGGGACAAAAGCCAGGATATGTCTGTCTGGATCAATGGGGAGGCCAATGGGGATTACGACGATGACATGAGCCTGGACCCCATGCTTCAAATTCTGGAAAAGGCAGATTGTGAGAAACAGGTCAAAGAATGGGCAGCCTATGCGGAATCAGGCATATATGGAATACTATACTACGGAAAGCGCTCATTTCAAACGGAGGAAGGATTGGTTTATCTTTCCGGTAATGCAGGTGGATATGACATTGACACAAGCATACAAGAAGTTGAGGGCTTTGAAGTATCTCTGTATATTCCGGCGTCGGAGGAGATCACTCCGGTTCGCTACATGATAGATCCGGTATTTATCAGCCAGAAGGAGCTGGAGGAAGAATGGCAGGCACAGCAGCAGGAGGAAGCAAAAAATGCAGAGAGTTGGACCGTTGACCAGACCAATGGCACCATGTACTTTTTCCTGGATGAGAAGATAGGCTGGCGATTGGTGGTAACAGATGCAGCGGCAGGCAGCAGATTTTATGGAATGGAAGGAACAACCGATGGCGGCACTACATGGAGCTCTGTAAACGACGATCCATTTTTACAAAGTATTGGTGTGACAGAAGGACTGCTGTTCTTTGATAAGGATTTTGGCTTTGCAGGTTTGGCATCCGGATCACAGTCCTATTCCTCCATATTTGTTACCAGAGATGGCGGAGTAACATTTGAAAGAGTACAGCTGCCCATGGACACTGTCTCACAGTTACCGGATCTTGCTGCGGAATGTGGATTTACAGTAGATGATTACGATTATTTCTCCATGCCGGAAAAAGAGAATGATGTATTGACGATAAAGGCGCTGACCGAAGCAGGAGAGAAGGAAGGAATTTTATTTCAGTCAAGAGATGACGGAGAAACATGGGAGTATGCAGGCATAACTTCGGAATAAAGGAAAACCGGTACGTGGGGAAACATAAATGCCAGAACGGGAAAGACGAAATGAACTACACAGTAGAACTGATAAAAAGCAGACGGAGAACCATCGGATTCCAGATAAAACAGCCGGGAGTTTTGACGGTTCGGGCACCCTATGGTGTGCCGCAGCGGGAAATTGATAAGATCATTGCCCGACACGAAGAATGGATTCAGAAACAGATGGAGGTGGCAGCTGCCCGGGCCGAGTCTGCAGACAGGCAGCAGGCCTCTCCCAAATACACAAAGGAAGAAATCCGGGAAATGATAGACCAGGGAAGACAAAAGATTCCTCCCAGGGTTCAAGCCTATGCAGAAAGAATGGGTGTCACCTATGGCAAAATCACCATTCGAAGCATGAAGACACGCTGGGGCAGCTGTACAGCCCAGGGAAATATCAGCCTGAATTGCCTTTTGACCCTGGTGCCGGAGGCGGTTATGGATTATGTCATTGTCCATGAACTATGTCATCGAATCGAAATGAACCATTCCTCCCGCTTTTGGAGGCTGGTAGAAACAGTCCTGCCGGATTACAAAATACAGAAACAATGGTTAAAGGAGCATGGCGCAGATCTGGTAAAAGGATTGGAATGAGAAAATCATTACATTTGCACAAAAAACGCAGCAAATTCCTTGCATTTTGGTAAGAAATATACTATACTTTTCTTACTATTGTTTGAATGAAAACAAAACAAATAGCTAAAAAATGAACGAGGGAGGAGCAAAAGAATGTCAAACTTGTTGGAAGGAAAAGTGGCAGTGGTAACCGGCGGAACCAGAGGAATTGGTTATGCCATCGTAAAAAAGTACCTGGAGAACGGATGCAAGGTAGTTTTGTTTGGTTCCAGACAGGAGACGGTAGATAAGGCCCTGGCATCCCTGAAGGAAGAAAATCCGGACTGGGAAGTAGAAGGAAGATGCCCCAATCTGACAGATGCCACAGAGATGGCACAGGTGATCCAGGAAGTAGCAGAAAAGTACGGAAAACTGGACATTCTGGTCAACAATGCCGGAATTTCCCAGAGCACGAAGCTGTATGATTATCAGCCTGGCGATTTCGAGAAAATCATGGATCTGAATGTAACAGCCCTGTTCCATGCCATCCAGCCTGCGGCAAAGATCATGAAAGCCCAGGGAGGCGGCGTTATCTTAAATACCAGTTCTATGGTTAGTATCAGCGGGCAGCCCTCCGGTGTAGGATATCCTACCAGTAAATTTGCAGTCAATGGTTTGACATTGTCTCTGGCCAGAGAGCTGGGACCGGATCATATTCGTGTAAATGCAGTGGCACCTGGAGTTACCAGAACCGATATGGTGGCAGCTCTTCCTGCTGATATGTTGGCCCGCGTTTCTGCTCCCATTCCTCTGCGTCGAATCGGTGAGCCTGAGGATGTAGCCAATGCATTCCTGTTCTTAGCCAGCGATATGGCCAGCTATGTTACCGGAGAGGTGCTTTCTGTAGATGGTGCTATGCGTACCTGACAGAAGGAATAATGGTTTCGATGATGTTACACCAACTGCCAGATTCTTTTGTGGTCTGGCAGTTTTTTTGCATAGAAAAGGAGCTGTCACTTCACGACCTTTCAATCGTGAAAGCGGTAGCTCCTATTCTTTTGCGGAAAGCCGTAAGAATGCTTTCAAATCTATGGTAAAAGTGTTACACTGTTTATAACTGTAGAAGCATCATGATTACAGCATATTCATAGACAGGAGAAGGAAATATGAAGAAGGAATATCCAGTTTACATCACAGGACACCGGCATCCGGATACAGATTCTATTGCATCATCCATTGCCTATGCATTTTTTAAGCGTTCCATGGGAGTGACAGCCATTCCCTGCCGACTGGGAGCGTTAAATGAAGAAACTCGTTATCTGCTTTCCAGATTTGGCTTTCAGGAGCCGGTATTGCTCCGGGATGCCAGAATGAGATTGTCGGAAATTGCTATGGATTCGCCTCTCTCCATTACACCGGAGACAACGATTTATGAGACGCTGCGGATCATGGAAGAGGAAGGACGCGCCTATTGTGGAGTGGTAGACAAAGACCGGCATCTGCTGGGCATGGTGACCAAATCTGATATTGCCGTAGTTGGGTTGGGGGATACGGCACAATCCATTGATATTCTGGCACATACTGCTACGGAAAATATTCGAAAAACCATTAATGGCACAGTGATTTATGACGATGAACAGGCATACATCAATGGTAAGGTCAGTATCGTAGCCATGACAGAGCTGGATCATCTGGAGCGATATGTGGTAAAAGACCGGATCGTTATCGTGGGCGCCAACACAATGGCCCAACAAAAACTCATAGAACTGGGAGCCGGAATGCTCATTGTAGTATGGTCTGATCAAATCGACGAAAGGGTGATTGAAACAGCCAAAATGTACCATTGTCCCATTATTTGTTCCGGCCATGGCAGCATGAATACGTCTCGTTATCTGTACTTTGCCCCTTCTGTAGAGCGAATTATGCAGACAAACCTGGTTTCCTTCCGTTCTAACGAGCTGGTAGAGGATGTAGGAACAAAAATGCTGCGAAGCCGCTATCGGGCATACCCTGTTATGGATCAGGATGACCGGTTGGTTGGCTATATTTCCAGATACCACATTATGAATGCCCAGAAACGAAAGCTGATTCTGGTGGATCACAATGAATTTTCCCAGTCAGTCAACGCGGTGGAAAAAGGTGTGGTGCTGGAGGTCATTGACCATCATCGGATTAATGACTTTTCCACCTCTCAACCTGTGGCATTTCGCAATGAGATTGTAGGTTCCACTGCTACCATCATTGCCACCATTTTTCGGGAGAACCAGATTCCCATTCCGGGAAATCTGGCAGGGCTGCTGCTGGGAGCAGTTTTGTCTGATACGATGAATTTTCATTCCCCGACTACCACAGAACGGGATAAATCCACAGCCAATATGCTGGCGGCTATTGCAGATTTGGATGTGGACACCTTTGCAGAGGAGATGTTTGGCATTACCTCCAATCAGGACCATGTCAGTTTGTGGGATATGATCAACCGGGATCTGAAAATCTATGACATCCATTCCTGCAAGCTGTCCATTTCCCAGGTGATTGTCCCGTCGGTGAAAAAGCTGCGGCCGGATAAAAAAGAAATCACAGATGAAATGGAAAGCTTTGCCGAAAAGAAACGAATCGATCTGGCAGTGTTGGTCTTTACCAGCATTTTAGAAAATGGTTCAGTCGTCTATGCAGGAGGAATTCGCGCCTCCTGGGCACAGGAGGCCTTCCCCAACAGAGAAGGGGAAGAACACACCATACAGGAAAATCTCCTTTCCAGAAAACAGCAGATTCTCCCGGCACTTACCACAGTAATTACCGACTATATAGGCAGCTGATTCCGGAAACGCCAGGCACCAAAATTCTTAAAAAAATCTTCTGTTTTCCCATCCCCGAAAATGTAGTAAGATGAGACAAGGGACC
>CAYMSZ010000144.1:0-1445 GCA_964393285.1 uncultured Lachnospiraceae bacterium
CTTGAGGCAATGATCACCTCGCAGTGCTCCTCACAGTAGGCCAAAGATCCGACACGGCTGTTTTTTAATGTGCCGTACTCGGAAAGGGTATTGCAGATACGGTGGAACGCATCGTCATTCTTTCCCCGGTAAAGAACCATAGTGTAGCTTCCCTCCGGCATTTTATACAGGGTACTCTGTACCGGAATCATGCCTTTTACCGCATTGGCAGCCACAATTACCTCATCCAGATGGGAGAAGGAGAACATGCGGAAGGAAGGCGCATCCGGCAGATCGTTCTGTGGAGTGCTGTCTGTGCCGTTTGCCGTAGGCATATGAGGGCAGGACTCCGGGGTATGGGAAAATGAAGTAGAAGGAACCGTCGTTTCCTGGGCACCATCCAACAGCTGGGAAACCAGGTCACCGAAATCCTCAGCATCCTGCCAGCCGCCCTCGTTAGAGGGAGAGAAGCGGGAAAAACGGGCATCCAGCTCGTCGGGATCTTCTACACGGGTCACGATCAACATGATATTATCCATGTTAATGGGAATGGCCTCTACCATAATCGGCATATTTTCTACATCAAAGCCCACCTCGTCGGCAGCTGCCTGAATCATTTCATGAAACAGCTTCCTTGCCTTCTCGCTGCCGTAAGCCAGCTCACTTAACTCAATCTGTCGTTCAGACAGATCCTCCCGAGTCAAGGTGCAGCGGATTTGATTTTCACTGATTCGCTCTATTTTCAAAATATCACTTCCTATCTATTTGCTTCAACGGATGTAAGTACTGATAGTATACCCAAAGACACAAAGAAAGTAAAGGGAAGAAATTGGGAAATCCTTGTGAAGCCTTTGTAACGAAATTGGAAAATCTTACAAAAAAATTCGACAAAAAGTGAGGATTTTCCACTCTGACCGGAGAAAAAAGCTCCCCTTTTCGCACGGAAACAATTTGTTTCCTTCCGTCTGCTTGAGAGAGGAAAGGGGATTTTCTATACTATTCAACGAGAACAGGCAGTATGAGAGAACAAAATACGGTTTCTTAAATAAGGATTGGTGTGTTAAGAAAAAGTACCTGTAAAATCCCAATGACTGGAGGCGAGTATGATGACAGAAGGAACAAACTATTTTCCCGCAGAGCGGAATTATGGGGGAAATGAGACGATTCTGGAAAAATTAAAACAATATCAGGCTGCAGGAGTACGGATTACACTCAAAAATGCTGAAGTTCCCTTAGATTATATCGCAGAAATATGTGGAGTCAGGGAAAGAGAGGGATACATGTGTGATTTTATAGCAGACGATGACAATCAGCTGGTGGAGCTGAATTTTGATGAGGTAAGCGAAGACTAGAATTATGATACACAGACAACAGCAGGAATCTGTAATCGGGAAAGTAGGAGAAAAGCTGGTTTTCCTTTTGTCAGTTTCCGGTACTACCGTTGAAAGTCCATACTGTTTATGCTA
>CAYMSZ010000144.1:1545-4922 GCA_964393285.1 uncultured Lachnospiraceae bacterium
CTTAAACATCTAAGGCAGCATATGGAGGATGGATGTGAAGAAACCAAAGAAGTGGATTCCGGTTGTCGTAGCGTGTATTTTGATTGTAGTGATTTGTGGAATTGCCGGAGTAAGTGTAATTGTGGAACGATATGGCCCGTCGAAAGAGCGGGTGGATTTGTATGACTGGTATCAGGTGTCAGGAGAGACAGAAGCCGCTGTTCTGGTGAATAATATGTTAACCGGAGAGAAGGCTCTTGTGCAGGACGGAGAGGTTTATTTATCGTATTCTTACATAACTGACGCATGGAATGAGAGATTTTACATGGATGAGAGTGAGAGACAGCTCCTGTATGTGCTGCCGGATCAGATCGTTTCGGTGGCAGAGGGAACCCGTCTTTCCCAGTGTGAGGAGATAAAAGACCTGGAAAATCAGGATGCAGTGGTTTGGTTTGAGAAAGATGCTATCTATTATATTTCTGTGAACTATGTAAAGCAGTTTACTGATATTTCCATCTCTGTATACGAAGACCCGGGACGAGTATATATCGATCCTGCCTCATGCAGTTATGAGACGGCAGTCGTTTCCAAAGATACACAGATTCGGAAGCTGGGTGGAGTAAAGAGTGCCATTGTTGCCGATGTGGCAGCAGGTGTTGAAGTGGAAGTCCTGGATGCCATGGATGAATGGAGTGAAGTTCGCACTCCGGATGGCTTTGTAGGATATATCCAAAACAAACGACTGGGTACGGTACAGACGAAGGAACGTGTCTCCGACTTTACAGAACCGATCTATACAAGTCTGACACGGGATACGGATGTCTGCCTGGTATGGCATCAGGTATTTTCCGCCAGCGATAACGACAAACTTTCCTCATTGCTTTCGGGAACAGAAGGAGTCAATGTAGTTTCTCCTACCTGGTTTTCTCTGAATGACAATGAAGGCAATTTTACCTCTCTGGCAAGCCTGGAATATGTGGAGAAGGCCCATGAACTGGGACTGGAGGTATGGGCATTGATTGATAATTTCAGCTCAGATGTCAGTACCTATGAGCTGTTGTCCCATATGTCAGGCAGGAAAACACTGATTGCAAACCTTATGGAGGCAGCCAGGGAATATGAACTGGATGGAATCAATATCGACTTTGAAGGGATGAAAACAGAGACAGGAACACATTTCATTGAATTTATAAGAGAACTGTCTGTGGAGTGCCGAAAGGAAGGATTGGTTCTATCTGTAGATAACTATGTACCTGCTTCCGGAACAGAGTATTATCAATGGAAGGAGCAGGGAACCGTAGCGGATTATGTGATTGTCATGTGCTACGATGAACACTGGAGTACATCTGATGCCGGGTCTACTGCCTCATTGCCTTTTGTGGAAAAAGGAATTGAGGATATGTTAGAGTATGTGCCTCAGAAGAAACTGATTGCAGCACTTCCCTTCTATACCAGGGACTGGGAATTTGATGCATCTGCAGAAATCGGAGAACAGGAAGATCCTTTAAGCGCAGCCTATGTGGTAAATTCCACAGCAGTGGGAATGGAGAAAGCACTCCGCCTGCTGACAGAGGCAGGCGCTGAGCTGACCTGGGATACCGAGGCCGGTCAGTATTACGGAGAATATGAGGAAAATGGTTCATTGCACCGAATCTGGCTGGAGGATGCGACCTCCCTGCAGAGAAAACTGGATGTGACGGCATCCTATGATCTGGCGGGAGTTGCATTCTGGAAACTGGGATTAGAGGCGGATAATGTCTGGGAAGAGATCAGCAGATATCTCGCGGATTGAAAATGAAGATGTGTATCATAAATAATGTCCTATAAAATATGTTGGAAAAGCGATAAATCGAAAGAACAGGTGCAGCTCAGGGATAGAGTTGCACTTGTTTTTTGTTTACGGAAATCAGTCATAGTTCGTCCGCCTTGGGCATAGGATATTGGGAGTGGCAGAAGCTGGTGAAAATATGAGACGGGAATTTCTGGAATTGTGCATGGGGTTGACCATGGTGGCAATCGTTTTTGCAGTATTTCACACATGGAATGCAAGTAAGAGCGTATCCATGACGGTGAAGCCATCCTATACGGTGGTGCTGGATGCCGGTCACGGAGGAGACGACCCCGGCAAGGTGGGAGTGGATGGCGTGCTGGAGAAGGATATTAATCTGAGTCTGGTCTATCAGATCAAGGCGTATCTGGAGGCAGAGGACGTAACGGTACTGCTGACCAGAGAAGGAGATGAGGGGCTCTATGGCACAGGGGAAGCCAATAAAAAACGGGCCGATCTGGAAAAACGCTGTGAGAAAATTGAAAACTGGGCTCCGGATGCCGTTATCAGTATTCATCAAAACAGCTACCATGAAGAAGCCATTTGTGGTCCTCAGGTATTTTATTATGCAAAATCCGAAGAAGGGAAGAAACTGGCGGAAATCATTCAGACTGGTTTTGACAGGGTGCTGGGAGATCAAAACACCAGAGAGGCCAAGGGAAATGAGGACTATTATCTGCTGTTACATACATCCTGCCCCGTAGTAATTGTAGAATGTGGGTTTTTAAGTAACTGGGAGGAATGTACAATACTCCAAGACAATGACTACCAGGATCAGCTGGCATGGGCGATTCATTTAAGTATTTTGCAATATCTGAATGGCAAGAGTAGCACAATGTCCTAATAACAGAACAAAATCCGGATTTCGTAAATCTTAAAAATCGTTTACAAATTTATTTCATGTGGTATAATGAGCACAAACGTGCATACACAATCTGAACAAAATCGGATATATTAAAATATAGAAAACTAAAAGAATAGGCTGGGGTGGCTTATGCGTTATGTGATGAAAGGCGGCAATCCCCTTGTGGGTGAGGTCGTTATCGGTGGAGCTAAGAATGCCGCGTTAGGCATTTTGGCAGCAGCTGTCATGACGGACGAAACAGTTATCATTGATAACCTCCCGGATGTGCGGGATATCAATGTTTTATTGGAAGCAATTCGTGGAATCGGTGCAGTAGTAGAGCGTACCGGTAAACATACGGTAAAGATCAATGCCAGAAGCATTGGATCTGTGACGGTGAATAATGAATATATTAAGAAGATAAGAGCATCTTATTATCTGCTGGGTGCACTGCTGGGAAAATATCGACATGCCAGAGTGGCACTGCCCGGCGGCTGCAATATCGGCAGCAGACCCATTGATCAGCACCTGAAGGGCTTCCGGGCTCTTGGGGCGACGACTGTGGTGGAATACGGAATGGTCAATGCAGATGCGGACAGACTGACCGGAGGTCACATCTATCTGGATGTGGTTTCGGTAGGTGCAACCATCAATATTATGCTGGCGGCATCCTTAGCCAGCGGTAACACGATTATTGAAAATGCAGCAAAGGAGCCTCACGTTGTA
>CAYMSZ010000145.1:0-4896 GCA_964393285.1 uncultured Lachnospiraceae bacterium
CTACAGAAGCCATGACCGTCATAGATGTCAATACAGGCAAAGCGGCCAGCCGTAAAGAAAAAGAAGAGTACCTGTTAAAAATCAATGAAGAAGCGGCCAAAGAAGCGGCCAGACAGATGCGTCTGCGGAATCTCTCCGGTATGATTCTCATTGATTTTATTGATATGAAAAAGGCGGAGAGCAAGGAAGCCCTGATCCAGACCATGAAACAGGCTGTTTTCTCCGATCCGGTAGGCGTCAATGTGATTGATCTGACCAGATTGGGAATCATGGAATGTACCAGGAAGAAAACCACCAGACCCCTTTCGGAGCAGGTTCGGGGATTGGAGCTTTGAGAAAGGGAGATGGACATCTTTCCTATTTACAGATATTAACAGGTCTTGTGAAAGAATTATCTGCGCATAATGCACAAATGTGTTTTGTTATGCAAAATATTTTGAGTAATACTTTACAATGAATTGTTTTAGTTGTATAATCCTTTTTAGTGGTTATGCCTATCTGGCAAACCTCAAAAAAAAGGAGGATTTTCACAATGAAACGAGTTCTCAGTATTTTGCTTGCTCTCTGCATGATGGCAAGCCTGGCAGGTTGTGCATCCAGTACATCCGGTAGCCAAGGGGGTTCCGGCTCCTCTTCCAACGATGGAAGTTCATCTTCCGAATCCGTAGCAGTGTTCTATTACACCTATGGTGATACTTACATCTCCAGTGTTAGAACCGCTTTGGACGCAGCTTTAACATCCGCTGGTATTGCTTATCAGGACTATGATAGCAACAACAGCCAGACCACTCAGACCGAGCAGGTAACCACAGCTATCGCCAACGGCGCTACCATCCTGGTAGTCAACCTGGTAGATACCGGTTCCGATGATGCAGCAAGCAACATCGTTGATCTGGCAAAGGAGAAGGACATTCCTGTTATCTTCTTCAACCGTTCTGTTAGCGAGTCTGTTGTAACTGCCTATGATGACTGCGTATTCGTAGGTACCGATTACGAGATGGCTGGCCATATGCAGGGCGAGCTCATCGGCGAGTATCTGTTGGAGAACTATCATGAGCTGGATCTGAACGGTGATGGTGTGATCTCCTATGTTATGTTCAAGGGTCAGGAAGGCAATGCCGAGGCAGATGCCCGTACCCAGTACGGTCAGGAAGACGCCGATGCCATTCTGATTGCTGGCGGCGAGCCTGCATTGAGCTACTATGACAGCAGTGCTTCCAACAAGTACCTGGTAGACCAGGGCGGTGCTTGGTCCTCTGCTGCAGCCAATGACTACATGCAGACCATCCTGTCTCAGTACAGCGAGGCAAACGGCAATATGGTTGAGCTGGTTATTGCAAACAACGATGAGATGGCCATCGGCGCAATCTCCGCACTGCAGAATGCCGGTTACAACAAGGACGGCGCAACTGTCATTCCTGTATTTGGTGTAGATGCTACCGACGCTGCCAAGGAAGCCATCAAGGCTGGCACCATGACCGGTACCATTAAGCAGGATGCCGAAGGTATGGCAAACACCATCGCTCAGATCGCCAGCAACTTTGCTTCCGGCAATGACAAGTTCACTGACGTGGAGACTTCTAATGTGGTAGGTACCTGGAGAGTTAACATTCCTTACGCTACTTACACCGGTGAAGAATAATTGCAAGCATCGATCATGCAGCCGCACTTCGGTGCGGCTGTTTTCTTAATGAACGTGACAGCATTTGCTGTCACAAGCAAATAAGACAGGAGGCGACGATTTGAGCATACAGGAAACCACTGCTTCCACAGTGAAAGAAAATGCAAACGTCCTTCTGCGGATGGAAGGAATCAGCAAGAATTTCCCCGGCGTAAAAGCCCTGGATAATGTATCCCTGACAGTAAAAGCAGGTACCGTTCATGCTCTCATGGGAGAGAACGGCGCCGGTAAATCCACCTTGATGAAATGTCTGTTTGGCGTATACAGCAAAGACAGCGGACACATTTATCTGGAAGGTCAGGAAGTAAATTTTAAGACATCCAAAGAAGCATTGGAAAACGGAGTAGCCATGGTGCATCAGGAATTGAATCAGGCTCTCAAACGGAATGTCATGGACAATATGTGGTTAGGCCGTTTCCCTAAGATTTCAAAATGGGTTCCTTTAACCAGTGAATCCAAAATGTATGAAGAGACCAAAAAGGTGTTTGATGATCTGCAGATCGATGTAGACCCCAAACGCATTATGAGTACCATGCCGGTATCTCAAAGACAGATGGTGGAGATTGCCAAGGCAGTATCCTATCATTCCAAAGTCATCGTCTTTGATGAACCCACATCCTCTCTGACTGAAGAAGAAGTAGAACATTTATTCCGTATCATTAACATGCTGCGAGACCGCGGTTGCGGAATCATCTATATTTCTCACAAGATGGAAGAGATTCTGCGGATCTCTGACGAAGTAACCATTATGCGAGATGGTCAGTGGATTGCCACCAGACCTGCCAAAGAGCTGACGATGAATGAAATCATTAAGCTGATGGTAGGACGAGAACTGACCAACCGATATCCGGAAAAGGATAATGTAGTGGGAGAGCCTTTGCTGGAAGTAAAGGGTCTGACAGCTGCCTATTCCAAATTAAAGGATGTATCCTTTGTGGCAAAGAAGGGCGAAGTCTTAGGCGTAGCCGGTCTGGATGGTTCCGGACGGACAGAGCTGCTGGAAAATATCTTTGGAATTGCCACCCGCCAGGAGGGTCAGATTTTTCTCCATGGCAAAGAGGTCAAAAACCGCAATGCCAAGGAATCCCTGTCCAACAAATTTGCTATGTTGACAGAGGAACGACGGGCTACCGGCATTTTTGCCATCCGGGATATCCAGGCCAATACCACCATATCCAGCCTGCCCAAGTACCTGAAAGGACCTTTCTTAAGCGACTCAGACATGGAAAAAGCCACAGATTGGGGAATTCAGGCCATGAAAACCAAGACCCCCAGCCAGAAAACACAGATTCGCTCTCTCTCCGGAGGAAATCAGCAAAAGGTGATTCTGGCCAGATGGCTGTTAACGGAGCCGGAGGTGCTGCTCTTAGATGAGCCCACCAGAGGAATCGATGTAGGAGCCAAGTACGAGATCTATCAGTTGATCTTAAATCTGGCAAAAGAGGGGAAGACCATCATTATGGTGTCCTCCGAGATGCCGGAGTTATTAGGTGTCTGCGACCGGATTCTAGTTATGTCCGGCGGTCGACTGGCCGGAGAAGTCGATGCCAAAGCCACGAGCCAGGAAGAGATTATGACCCTGGCTGCCAAATATGCATAAATGTAGGAGGAATATACTGTGGCGGAACAAAAAAATGTAAAAAAAGATAATAAGAAGAAAATCGGCGATATTCTTCTGAATAATGCGATGTATATCATTATTGCCCTGACAGTGGTTTATATCACCATCCGGAAACCTGCCTTCCTCAGCGTTTCCTCTCTGGTGAATATTGTTTCCCTGACAGCAGCAAAACTGCCTATTGCTTTGGGTATTGCAGGCTGTATTGTACTGACCGGTACCGATATCTCTGCAGGCCGTGTAGTAGGCTTAACGGCATGTATTTCTGCATCCCTGCTGACTACCATCTTTAAGGTATTTCCCAATATGACCAGTGCTTTGCCCATTCCTGTGGTCATTCTCATCGTATTGGCAGTAGGTGCAACAGTAGGTTTTGTAAACGGATTCAGCGTAGCAAAATTTAAGCTGCATCCCTTTATCGTTACCCTGTCCACTCAGCTGATTACTTACGGTATCATTCTGATCTATCTGATGAAGGGTACCAATAATGGTCAGACCTTAAGCGGTCTTACGGATGGTTACCGCAGCTTCGTAGCAGGCACCCTGTTTAAGATCGGTGGGGTGGCAGTTCCTCGTTATGTCCTCTATGCCGTTATTCTCACAGGGCTCATGTGGATCATCTGGAATAAAACCACTTTTGGCAAGAATATGTTTGCCGTAGGTTCCAACGAGGAAGCTGCCAATGTGTCCGGCGTTAATGTATCGAAAACCATTATTATGGTGTTCATGCTGGCCGGAATGATGTACGCTATCACAGGATTCCTGGATGGCGCCCGTATTGCCTCTGCCAGTGCCAATACCGGTCTGAACTATGAGTGCGACGCCATCGCAGCCTGCGTTATCGGCGGTGTATCCTTTGTAGGTGGTATCGGACGCATCAGCGGCATCGTAGTAGGAGTATTGCTGTTGCAGATCATTTTCACCGGTCTGACCTTCATGGCTGTAGATGCAAACATGATCTACATTATCAAGGGTCTCATCATTCTGATTGCCTGTGCCATCGATATGCGCAAGTATCTGGTACGGAAATAAGCCTATGACGGAACAAAATCAAAAGGCAACCGCACCAGAAGTAACAGCAGCAACATCGACAACATCGACGACAAAGACATTACGAGGACTCTACCGGAATGTAAACATTTCCGTAAAAACACTGAACCTTGTTATTATCGGTTTGGGTGCAGCCATTGTCCTGTGCCTTATCATCGGTCTGTCCAATCGTGGTTTTCTGGTCACCTTTGACAGTCTCGGCGGCACTGCAGTGGAAAGTCAAAAATATCTCTATGGGGATCTGGTGGAAGTGGAAGAGACACCTACAAGAGAAGGTTATACCTTCACAGGTTGGTACCGGGATGCCAATCTGACCCTTCCCTGGGACTTGGAAAACGATACGGTAACAGAGCCTATGACTCTGTATGCAGGTTGGCAAGGAAATCCATGACGACAGCGATTCCATATGTAATCCATAGACCGATTCTCCAGGAAAAGACTCTCTGTAATATTCTTTACAGGGAGTCTTTTCTACGATAAAATAATGAAAAAAAACGGAGCAGACATATGAAAAAAGGAGCAATTTTTGATCAGGATGGTCTCATGT
>CAYMSZ010000146.1:0-4874 GCA_964393285.1 uncultured Lachnospiraceae bacterium
GCCATTCCAATGCTCTCTCAAGATAGCAGTTCATATAAGCATCATAAGCATGGCATTCATCAATCACAACAACTTTCCCTGCCAATCCCAGATGTCGTAGCATCACATGTTTTTGCCGCAGCGCCGCCATTAGCAACTGATCAACCGTACCAATAACAAACGATGATAGCAGTGTCTGTTTTCGTCCCTCAAACCAGCTATGTACGATCAGTCCGTCATTATCGCCATCCTCATTCTGTCTGGCATACCCGTGAAACAGCTCCTGATAATCGTTTTGAAGCATTGCTGTTCCATGGGCAAGTTTTATGCTCAACCAGTTTCCATCAGACTGTCTTTCTGCCCAGGATTTCATTCTTGGAAAAAGTCCGTTTGCTGTGGCCTGCGTAGGAAGCCCCCAAAAGATGCCTTCGCAATGCCATTTACTGGCAAGAATCTCAGTGGCTGAAAAAGCCGCCTCTGATTTTCCAAGGCCCATCTGTGCTTCCAGTATATAGATACCTGGAGTATTTGCTTCTTCCACTACATTTAAAAACTGGCACTGCATTTTATTTGGCCAGAATCCATATTTCTCTTTAAATAAATTGTTATCCATGAACCAACAAGAAGGCAACCATTGATCCGGAAATGCAACTTTTTCCCAAATTTCTTCAATTCGTTCCGGATATTTAAGATCAGCTCCGTCTTCTTCTACTGGAATAAGAGGAGCATATGATTCATTGCTTGCTATCCAGTCTGCCATCATCAAAAGGCCACTCAGAATCATCTGTGTCGGTACATCAATATCCGGCAAGTCTTCCATAGACGGATATCCACTGTATTCCAATGCAAACTCAAGCCATTGCCACCAGATATGGCTCCATTGTTTTCCCTGAGAACTTTCCCTTCCCTTCTGACCGTAAAAATTTTCTTCATACGTTTGCATCAGATCTTCGGGAAGCTCTATCCCTGAAAATGGAGTTCCGTGATGCGTACCTACTACAGCAGCAATTCCTTCTGGACACCCGGCATCCAATAGAATCGCCTCTCCACAAAAAGAATGCGGTGTCCTCGATGGCTCCAAAAAAACTGAGCTTGTACAGATTTTAATACCCGATAAAACAATTTTCTCCCTTAAATCAGGTGCGCGGTCGCATATCCTGGCTTGAAATACAGGAGTGGCTTTCCCAATATCATGCGTGAGTGCAATAAAGTTGCAGAGCTTGTCCCATTCAATAGATGGTTCTTTCTCTGACATTGTATCCAGAATATGTGTTGGAAGCCAATTATTTACGAGATGTTCCATAATTCCTGCCGTATCCATCAGGTGCGCATAATAAGGCAACCAGTTCCCTTTTGTACTATATTTTGCTACAAGCAATTGATACGGTGACATCCTATAATTGATCATTACAATAAATCCCTCATTTTACAATCATGTCAAACGGGTTCCGATCATCTATATAAATCATTATTTTCGACTCTCAAAACTTTCTATGACTAAATTCTATGACTGATTCAGAACTTTATATGGCTAATTTTACTCGCATTTTAGCCATGATACAAGTATAACGATGAATTTTCAACAAAGAAATATGGATTTTTTTACAAATTAAAAGGCAGATTACCCTAAAAAAGTAATCTGCCTTTTCTTAACGCTACATATAATATTATATTCTATGATTGTCCAAATACTGCACCTTACTTCGCTGCCTTTACCTGCTTCCAGAGGGTGGCATAGAGCTGATCCATCTCATCTCCCAGGTATTCAAACACTTCGCAGCGGTCAATGACTTCCTCACTGGGGAATACATCCTCATTCTCCAGATAGTAATCGTCTAACAAAGCTACTGCTGCCTCATTGGGAGTAGAGTAGGTGATATACTCAAAATTCTTCTGTGCAATGTCAGGGCGGCACAGGAAGTTGATCCAGGCCTCTGCATTCTCCTTATTCTCTGCATTGGAGGGAATGACCCAGGCATCCATGTAGTAGTTAGATCCCTCATCGGGTACCACAAAAGCGATGTCTTCATTTTCCTCCTGGATTGCCAGCACCTCACCGGAATAAGCCAGACCCAGTGCCACTTCTCCATTGATCATCAGATCCTTGATCTGATCCATGACATAGGAGTATACCAGAGGTTTTTGCTCAATGAGCATCTGTGTTGCCTCCTGCAGCTCTGCCTCATCTGTGGTATTCAGAGAATAGCCTAAAAGCTTCAGAGCCGGTGTCAGGGAGTCCCGGACACTCTCGTACATAACAATGGATTTCTCATACTGCTCATCCCACAGGGCACTCCAGCTGGTAGGCTCTTCCTCTACCATCGTGGTATTGTACATGATACCCAGGGTACCATAGGTATAAGGAACCGCATATTTATTGCCGGGATCAAAGGTAGCTGCCTGCTCCATATGGGTTTCTCCGATATTGGAGATATTCGGCACATTGTCCCAGTTGATCTCCTGAACCAGACCATTGGCAATCATCTTTTCAATCATGTAGTCAGAGGGACATACCACATCATAGACGGCTCCGCCTGTTTCAATGATGGTGTACATTTCCTCATTGTTCTCAAACATGCCATAAATTACCTGGATGCCGGTCTCCTTCTCGAACATATCAATGACTTCATCATCGATATAGTCGCCCCAGTTATAGACCTTCACCACACCGTTTTCTCCGGCCTTGTACTGTCCTTCACTGCTGTTGCCGCCACAGCCTGCCAAAAGAGACAGAATCATTACAACTGCCATTGCCATCGCCAAACGTTTCTTCAATTCTTGTTCCTCCTAAAAATCTTCTGTATCTCATGCCTCTTCACATGAATTTAAGCCTGTCGGTTACATACGTTTTTTATTTGTCCTCTTTCTTCTGAGGTCTCACATTGATGAGGATCAGCAGCACCAGCACAGCCACAAACATAATGGTGGACAACGCATACAGCGTAGGCTTGATTCCTCTGCGAACTTCACTGTAAATATAGGTGGATAAGGTGTTCACACCGGCACCGCAGGTAAAGTGGGTAATAACAAAATCATCCAGGGACATGGTAAATGCCATCAAAAATCCTGACAGAATACCGGGCATCAGATCCGGCATTACCACCCTGAAGAAGGCGTAGACAGGAGAGGCTCCCAGATCCAGGGCTGCCTCGTAAGTGCCGCCTTCTGTCTGCTTCAGCCGGGGCATCACGCTTAAAATCACATAGGGTACATTAAAGGTGATGTGGGCAATCAACACGGTCTTAAAGCTCAGGGAAATGCCAAAGGCCACAAAGCACAGCAACAGGGAAATACCGGTAACAATATCTGCATTCATCAGAGGAATGTTGTTGATGCTCATAACGACTGTGCGGGAACCCTTTCTCATTTTCTGGATTCCCAGACAGGTCAATGTTCCCAGCACTGTGGCGATAAAAGAGGACCCCAAGGCCAGTTCCAATGTGGTTTTCAAGGCCTGCAAAATCTTGGCATTGGTAAACAGATCCTCATACCACTTCAGGGAGAATCCACCCCACACCACTCTGGACTTAGACGCATTGAATGACAATACGATGAGTACCAGAATCGGTGCATACAGATAGAACAACATGATAATCAGGTAAAGCTTTTTCATCAGGTTCTTCATGCCAGGTTACTCCCTTCCGGATCGTACTTATTCAGGATTGCCATACTAAGCAGAATGAATACCATCAATACCAGAGACAATCCGGATCCTAAGTGTCTGTCATTGCCGGTAGTAAACGCCTGCTCAATGACATTGCCGATAAGGAGAATCTTGCCCCCACCTAAAAGGGTGGAAATAACGAAAGTCGTCATAGAGGGCACAAATACCATGGTAATACCGCTGATGACACCGGGCATACTGAGAGGGAAGATGACCTTCACCAGGGTCTGGGCGGAGTTTGCACCCAGATCTCTGGCAGCGTCGATCTTGTCCTGACTGATCTTTACCAGGGCATTATAGATAGGGAGCACCATAAAGGGCAGGAAATCATACACCATGCCAAAGATAATGGCACCTGTGGTGTTAATGATATTTACCGTCGGCAGTCCCAGCTTGGATAAAACCATATTCAACAATCCCTGATTGGACAAAATGGTCTGCCAGGCCATAGTCCGAAGAAGGGAGTTCATCCACATAGGCAGGATGAAGATAAAGACGATAAGACTGTTGGAATGTTTGCTCATTCCTTTCAGAATCATCGCCAAAGGATAGGCCAATATCAGACAGATCACTGTGCTGATAAAAGACAATCCTACTGACAGCCACAGGGCCTTGGAATGCTCTGCCGTTGCGATAGCTGTCACATTGGCCAGAGTAAAGGCGCCGGTGCCGTCTGTCAAACCATAATAGAGAATCATCAAGAGCGGGATGACCGTGAAACCGATCATCCATATGATATACGGAAGTGCAAAAGATTTTTTACCCATCGATTTCCACCGCCATTTCGTCCTCAGATTCCGGCTTATGCATGATCTGAATATTAAAAGGATCTACATGGAGAGATACCTTCGTGCCTACAGGGAAGCAGTTGGTGCTGTGAATCAGCCACTCAAAGCCTCCTGCCATGACATACATCTCATAATGTACTCCCTTAAAGATCAGATCCGTTACCGTACCCTCAAGTGTACCGGGCTCCTGCTCCGACAGGATAACATCCTCCGGGCGGATCACCACATCTACAGGTTTATTTCTGCCAAAGCCTTCATCCACGCAGGGGAATTTGGCTCCGCAGATCTGCACCAGACGATCCTCCAGCATGATGCCGTCGATGATGTTGCTCTCACCGATGAAGTCTGCCACAAAGGCATTCTCCGGCTCATTGTAGATCTGCTCCGGCGTACCCATCTGCTGGATATAGCCCTGATTCATGACAACAATCTGGTCAGACATG
>CAYMSZ010000147.1:0-4737 GCA_964393285.1 uncultured Lachnospiraceae bacterium
GCAGCCAAAGTATGAAAAACAGTATGAAACATACCGGCAGACCAAACAGAAAAAACAGGTGGAATTGCGGACAGAAAAAGGAGGGCTCTCCGAGAATGTAAAGGAAGCAGTCCCGGAAACTTTGATTCGCAGAAAATGTCTGGAACAGAAGGCTGTAGAGGATCTGATCCGTTGGGCGGCAAAGGAGTCTCAGGCTGCTCTTTCGGTAAAGCTCATGGAATGGAAACAGCAATATATTCCTCAACAGACAACAAATCGGTATGCCTTCGATGACTGGGAATGATTCCGACCAAAAAAGATTCCCCCGGGGAAGAGAAAGGAAAACGATGGATCCAAAAACCATGAAAAAACATGTGGAGACCCAATTGGAATGGGAAACCCGAATGGCAGAAAAAATATGGCAGCTTTTGATAGGCGAACTGTACCTGGATTTCCCCTATATGAGCCTTTCCCTGAATGCCCTGAAGCCGGTGCAAAAGGAAGGAAGAAGGACGCCGGGAACCGATGGAACCTATCTGTATTATGAAGCAGGGCAGTTGATTTCCCTGTTTCAGAAAAACAGCCGTTACCTGAATCGAATGTACCTCCATACAGTGTTACATTGTATCTACTCTCACCTGTGGATAGGAGGAGACAGGGACAGAGATCTGTGGGGTCTGGCCTGCGATATTGCAGTGGAATATACCATAGACACCATGGAAAAACCCAGTGTCGTAAGACCGTTGACCTGGCTGAGACAAAAAACTTATGAGACGTTGCAGAAGCAAAATGGAATCTCCGGCGCCGTCATTTATGACTGGCTGATGGAACAGGGAGAGGAAGAGTGGAACAAACTCCAACGGGAATTTTTTACCGATGACCATACCCTGTGGCCCAAGGAGGAGGAAAACAGAGCCAGAACCCCTTCTCCTGCCAGAAAACGATGGGATCAGATCGCCAGGCAGGAACAGATCCTGCAAAAAAAGCAGGGCAGAGAGCCGGATGAAGGAGAAAAAACTCTGGCAGCTCAGGTGACAGCCCAGAGAAATCATCGAAATTACCGGGAATTTTTAAAAAAGTTTGCCGTCCGCAGAGAGGAGCTTCATGCAGACCCGGATACCTTTGATGTGAATTATTATACCTATGGACTCCGTCTGTATGGCAATCTCCCTCTGTTGGAACCGGTAGAAACCAGAGAGGTGGATAAAATTCAGGAATTTGTCATTGTTCTGGATACCAGTTATTCAACCAATGGAGATTTGGTCCGCAGATTCTTGCAGGAGACCTTTACCATATTGACGGACAGCCACAGCTTCCATCGAGGAAGCAGGATCTGGGTCATCCAGTGTGATGAACAGGTACAGCAGGTGAAGCTGGTGCAAAATGAGAGAGAGGTGGAAAGCTGGATGAAGCAATTCACCATTCTGGGAGGAGGCGGCACAGATTTTCGCCCTGCCTTTCGCCTGGTCAATCAGATGATAGAACGAAAAGAAATACGGAACCTGTCCGGACTTTTATATTTTACCGATGGCAAGGGAACCTATCCGGGAAAACCACCGGCTTATAAGACAGCTTTTTTGTTTTTAGACGAATATGAGGAGGAGACGGTACCGGCCTGGGCCATTCGCATGAGGCTGACGCCGGATTCGTTGGGAGGAAAGAGATGAATATCAAACAGGCAAAAGAGGAAATCAAGCATACCGTCATGGCCTATTTGGCAAAGGATGAGGAAGGAGAATATCGGATTCCGGCCATACGCCAGAGACCGCTCCTCCTGATCGGAGCCCCCGGCATTGGCAAAACCCAGATCATGGAGCAGATTGCCAGGGAATGTCAGATCGGTCTGGTGTCTTATACCATTACCCATCACACCAGACAATCCGCAGTGGGCTTGCCTATGATCCAGGAGGAAACCTTTGAGGGAAAGCAGTATTCTGTTACCGAATATACCATGAGCGAGATCATTGCCAGTGTCTACCGCAAGGAACGGGAGACCGGTCTGAAAGAGGGAATTCTCTTTATCGATGAAATCAATTGTGTGTCAGAGACCCTGGCTCCCACCATGCTCCAGTTTTTGCAGTGTAAGACCTTTGGCAATCAGGCAGTGCCCCAGGGGTGGATTATCGTGGCAGCAGGAAATCCGCCGGAATACAACAAATCTGTCCGGGATTTTGACATGGTGACCCTGGATCGTGTCCGCTACATGAGGGTGGAGGCAGACCTGGAGGTATGGAAAGAATATGCCAGAAAAAAACATATCTACGGAGGGATCCTCAGCTATCTGGAATGGAAGCCCAACCATTTTTATAAGGTGGAAGCAGATGTGGATGGCCTGTCCTTTGTAACCGCCAGAGGCTGGGAGGACTTAAGCAATCTCATGGAAACCTATGAAGCCCTGGGGATTCCGGTGACGGAGGAAGTGGTGCAACAGTTCCTTCATCATCAGGAGATAGCAGAGGATGCCGCCGCCTACTTTACTCTGTATCGAAAATATGAGGATGATTATCAGATTGACAGGATTCTGGCAGGACAGGTGCCCTCCTATATCTATGCCAGATTGGAGGAGGCAGGCTTTGATGAACGCCTCAGCGTGGTGAACCTGGTACTCCAGGGGCTGACCAATCTTCTGGATAGATACGGGGAGGAAAAAGAAAAGGCAGATAGCTGGTATGGCTTCTTAAAAAATTATCGGCAGCAGGTTATGGAGGCAGAAAACCCTGCAGCCTGCTATATGGCCCAAATCAAAGAAATGGAAGAAAGATTGAACCAGGAAATCCAGGCAGAAATCTTGACCAGAGAAGAGATTTCCAGGAAAAAGCATCTCCTGAAAAGTCTGACAGAGGCAGCATCTTCCATAGAATCCGGTGCAGCTTCCAGAGAAGCCTTTGAGGCAGTCAGGGTACCCTTCATGAAGCAGACAGAGAAACTGGAGCAGATAGAAAAGAAAACCCTTCAGGCCATGGAAAATGCCTTTACCTTTATAGAAAATGCCTTTGAGTCGGGGCAGGAGCTGGTAATTTTTGTGACCCAGCTTACCATTACCCCCAATGCCGCCGTATTTTTATCAGAGCATTCTGTGAGCCGTTATGAAGCCTATAAAGAACAGCTCCTCATCGGGACAAGAAAAGCGGCTCTTCTGGAAGAATTAACAAAATAGGAAAACCGGTAAAAAAAGCTTTCCATCCATGCCCTTGTCCAGTATAATGAAAAAGATGTTTTGCATAACAATCAAAAATAAGGAGGAATTGTATTATGGGAAGATTTCCTGAAGGATTTTTCTGGGGTGGTGCCACTGCGGCAAACCAGTGTGAAGGTGGATGGAATGAGGATGGCCGTGGCCCTGCTCTGACAGATGTTACCACCGGAGGCACTGTGAAAGAACCCCGTTATGTAACATACCAGATGCCCGATGGCACCTATGGCAAGTATTCTCAGTTTGGCGGGGTAAAGCCTGCCGGTGCAAAGTTCGCCGTAAATCCGGATGAGCTGTATCCCAACCACGATGGAATTGATTTCTATCATCATTATAAGGAGGATATCGCCCTGTTTGCCGAAATGGGATTTAAGATGTTCCGTATGTCCATTTCCTGGTCCAGACTTTTCCCCAAGGGCAATGAAGAAACTCCCAATCAGGCAGGCATTGAGTTCTACCGCAATGTTTTCCTGGAGTTGAAAAAATATGGCATTGAGCCCCTGGTTACCATCTCTCACTATGACACCCCTCTGTATCTGGTAGAGGAGTGCGGGGACTGGAGCAATCGTGATCTGATTACCTACTATGATCGTCTCACCGATGTGATTTTCCAGGAATATAAGGGTCTGGTAAAATACTGGCTGACCTTTAATGAGATCAACTGCCTGTTAATGGCACCTAAGTTTGCCGGCATGAGCGGTGACTCTGAGGCAGCCAAAGCAGCTTATAAAAAGGCATATCAGGAGCTGCACCATCAGTTTGTAGCCAGCGCCCATGCGGTAAAGAAGGCAAAATCCTTTGACCCTGAGTACAAGGTTGGCTGCATGTTAGCCGGTATGGCCAACTATCCTATGACCTGTGATCCTGCCGATATCATGGCTACAGAGATTGAAGATCAGGAGTCCTTCTATTACTGTGGAGATGTTCAGGCAAGAGGAGAGTATCCTTACTATGCAGAGCGCATGTGGAAGAAATACGATGCAAAGCCTGAGATGACCCAACAGGATCTGATTGACATCAAAGAGGGCAAGGTTGAGTTCTTTACCTTCTCCTACTATGCTACGCAGATTGTAACCACCCACAAGATCGAGGAAACCGCAGGCGGCAATTTTGCCATGGGAGCCAAGAATCCTTATCTGAAGTATTCTGATTGGGGATGGTCCACAGATCCCAGCGGTTTGCGTTGGTTCCTGAATCGTCTGTACACCCGTTATCAGATGCCTATGATGGTAGTAGAAAATGGTCTGGGTGCTTTTGATACCGTAGAAGAAGATGGCTCTATCCATGATGAGTACCGCATCGATTATCTCCGCCAGCATGTAGACGCCATGGCAGATGCCATTGCAGATGGAGTTGACCTGGTTGGTTATACCACCTGGGGCTGCATCGATCTGGTAAGCGCAGGCACCGGCGAGATGAGAAAGCGTTACGGCTTCATCTATGTAGACAAGCACGATGATGGTACAGGTACCATGGCCAGAAGTCGGAAGGACTCCTTCTTCTGGTACAAGAAGGTCATCGCCTCTAACGGAGAAGAAGTGTAAGAAGTAACGGAAGAAGTAACG
>CAYMSZ010000148.1:0-4712 GCA_964393285.1 uncultured Lachnospiraceae bacterium
TTCACTTTTCACTGCGGATGGCCCAGCGCATTTTTGTAGAATGTGCTCTGGGATTCTGGTAACATTCCTCTGCTGAGGGGCGAATGACCTCATGGGCGATGTTCTGGTAGATGCCGTCCGAAAGTCCCTGCTTGAAGGCTTTCTTTACCAGACGATCTTCCCCGGAATGGAAGGTCAGGACTGCCACCTTGCCTCCCGGTGCCAGAACTCCAGGGAGTTTTTCCAGGAAGCTGTACAGCACTTCAAATTCACTGTTTACATCAATGCGCAGCGCCTGAAATGTTCTCTGGCAGGACTTCTTGACTGCCTCTTTCCGTTCTTTTTCCGGAATCTCCGGAATCCCGGACAATGCCCGCCAGATCACATCATAGAGCTGTCTGGTGGTGTCGATGGGTTCTTTTCGTCGATAGGTCTTTCGCACCTCTCTGGCAATCTGTCTGGCATAGGGCTCGTCTGAATTTTCAATCAAAAGTCCTACCAGTTCTTCTTCCTCCAGCTCCTTTAATCGCTCTGCTGCCGTAGTTCCGCCAGACGGGTCCAGCCGCAGGTCCAGGGGGCCGTCCTGTTTGAAGGTAAATCCCCTTTCCGGGTTATCGATCTGCATGGAGGATACCCCCAGATCTGCCAGGATAAAATCATACTTCTGTCCTGGCTCTACCTGATCCAGGTTGGCAAAATTCATACGGCGAATGGTCAATATTTCCGGTCCATATCCCAGAGACTCCAGCCTTGCTTTTGTTTTTTCCGACTCGATAGGGTCTACATCCGTTGCATATAAATGTCCCTGCCCCTGCAAGGCTTCCAGCATTCGCTGCGTATGACCGCCATATCCTAATGTGGCATCCAGTCCCACCTGTCCCGGTTGAATGTCAAAAAAGTTTAAAATCTCATTGACGCAGATAGAGATATGCATTCCTGCCGGTGTCTTTCCCTGTCCGATGATTTTTTCCACATCCTGTTTGTACTTTTCCGGGTTCAGCTCCTTATATTTTTCCTCAAATTTTCTGGGATGGGTTCCCCGATAGCGAACCCGGCGCTTGTGCTCTGTCTGGTTCTCCTGTGGCTGGTTCTCCTTTGGCTGGTTATTGCGATTTTCTTCTATCATGCTGCTTTCCTTTTCTAACTTTTGTTCACACTGACTCTCTGTAACAGAATACCCCACAACAACTATGTTATCATGGGGCATTTATCCCTACAGCTGGTAAATTCTTGTATACTTTTCGTTAAAGTAATCCAGCAAAGGCTGTGCTGAGATTTCCTTTCCACATACCCGTTGAATCACTTCTCCTGCATTGTACATACTGCCGTATGCATGTATGTTTTTCCGCAGCCATGCGGTGATCTCCTGGATTCGTCCTTCCCGTAAAATGGCATCCACATCTCCCATATCTCTCTTCAAGGCTTCCAGATACATGCCGTCGTAAATGGAACCCAGCAGGTAGGTAGGGAAGTATCCAAAGTAAACGGAAGACCAATGGAGATCCTGGAGAATGCCATGGGCGTCGTCCTCCGGCGTTATGCCTAAAAGCTCCTGGGTCTTTTCATTCCAGCGTTCCCGCAGCTTCTCCACAGGCAGATGATCCCGGAAAATCTCTTTTTCCAGTTCAAATCGCAGGATAATATGGAGACAGTAGGTCACCTCATCGGCTTCTGTTCGAACCTGGCTTACCTGGACATTGTTAATGGCCCGGTCAAAGGTATCCAGCTCCACCTGGCGAAACTGTGGCAGCAGTTCTCCCAGTTTTCCGTAGATCGGCTTCCAGAAATTGATATTTCTTCCCAGGATATTCTCAAAGAACCGAGACTGGCTTTCATGAATATCGCTGTAAATCAGCTGAGACACTGCTGTATCTGCATATTTCGGATCTACCCCCTGCTCATAGATGCCGTGGCCTCCCTCATGAATGGCCGTAAACATACCATTGATGGGCTGCTTCTCATTAAAATGGTTGGTAATCCGCACATCACCAGGTCCCATTCGGCCGGTAAGACCATGCATACTTTCCCCTGTGGTGCCTCCATTGTAATCAAATCCGATATACTCTAACAGCATACGCTGCACTTTTTTCTGTCGGTCCACCTCATAAGTCCCCTCCAGAGCAGACAAATCTGCCTTTGGTGCCGCCTGGATCTTTTGCAGCAAGGGAACCAGTCCTTCCTTTACCTGGTCAAAGAGCTTCTCCACTGTAGCGCAGTCGATTCCCTCCACCCATTGGCTCAAAAGGGCTTCGTAGGTCTCTTTCTCCGGATGAAGGTAGTGAATAT
This sequence comes from uncultured Lachnospiraceae bacterium, assembly GCA_964393285.1. Taxonomy (GTDB): domain Bacteria; phylum Bacillota; class Clostridia; order Lachnospirales; family Lachnospiraceae; genus RGIG7193. The sequence goes on from CAYMSZ010000148.1 coordinate 2,266, forward strand.
ACTCTGCGGTCATCTCAATATTCTTTTTCAGCCAGGGTTCAAAGATACTGTAATCGTTTTTCTGCTTTGCCTCTTCCCATTTCTTCTCACATCTGGCCCGCATGGTGGTAAATTCTGTATAGAATTTCTGGGGAATCCGCTTATTTTCATCTTTTCTCTTGCGATAACGGTCTACCGTCAGCTGCATGGCCGGTTCCAGTTTGGCATACTCCTCGGGCTCTGCCAGCCGATCCAACAGGTCCGTATACTCCTTTGATGTGTTCATACGGAATAATTCTGTGGCAAAATAGCTGATGGCCTGCATTTTACTTTCCACACTGTCTTTCGGCGCCGTAGTTCGTAAGTCCCAGCTTAAGATTCGCTGTGCCAGCTGTAACGGCTCCATTTTTTTCTGATATTCACGAAAGGCTTCCCATGCTTCACTCATACTGATTTTCCCTCCTTTTTCTTTGCCTCCATTGTACCATGACAAGGGCTTTCTTTAAAATACTATTTGCAAAAAAATCCCTTCACGAAAGAAGGACATTTCATCTCATTCTCCGTGAAGGGATTTCTGTTAGGTCAAAGAATACATTTCACTTATTTTGCATATTCCTGTGCGCTGGCACCTGCGATTCGACCAAATACGACGAAGTCTGCTACTGCGTTGCCGCCCAGACGGTTGCCGCCGTGTACGCCACCGGTTACTTCTCCTGCTGCAAACAGGCCGGGGATTACATCACCGTTGGTATCAATTACCTCTGCGTTATCATTGATCTTGACACCGCCCATGGTGTGATGGATGGCAGGTCCTACCTTAATTGCGTAGTAAGGAGCTGTATCCAGAGGATTGGCGAAGGAAGTTCTGCCGAATGCAGCATCCTCATGTGCCTCTACAGATGCATTCCATGTCTCCATGGTGGCTGTCAGGGTGTCGGCATCCATATCCAGATTTGCTGCCAGCTCTTCCAGCGTAGCGCCTTCTACTGTCATACCCTTGGTAATATAGCCTGCGATAACACTGGAGGCGTCAACCATCTTCTGGTCGACGATCAGGTACGCATAACCACCAGGCTGTGCAAATTCTGCTGCACTTACCTTATCACGAGTACCTACCTCATCGCAGAAACGCTCACCATTCTGGTTAACCAGAATCGCACCGTCTCCACGAAGACCTTCTGTGATCAGAGATGCCGTCTCTAAGTATACCGTAGGATGAAGCTGAATCTGATCCATATCTACAGTATCTGCCCCTACAGCAGTAGCCATGACGATACCGTCACCGGTAATTCCTGCTGCATTGGTGGTGATATATCCATCAAAACTAGGCTGATAGGTAGCCACCATCTCGTTGTTGGCGCCAAAGCCGCCGCAAGCCAGAATAACAGCATCTGCATAAATACTGTATTCGCCGTCATTTACTACGATGCCTGCTGCCTTGCCATCATTCATAATGATCTCCGTTGCAGCGGTCTCCATAATAATCTGGATACTCTGATTTGCCTCACAGTTTGCCTGGAGAATGGGAACCAGATAAGAGCCTACGGAAACTACCTTGCCCTCATCGTTAACCGGTCTGTGGATACGCTTTACGGAAGCGCCGCCAAAGCTGGATACATTATGTAATACGGCGCCCTGAGTCTCCAGCCAGTCAATGGCATCGGCAGAATTCTCTGCCAGCTTCTTTACCAGAGACAGATCGTTTAAGCCATAGCCGCCGATCATGGTGTCCAGTTCAAACAGCTCTACACTGTCAAAATAGCCGGTAGGGTTTGCCAGGTACTCATCATACTGAGCCTGTACGATGGCTGCCAGCTCTGTAATCTCTGCATTATCGGCATAGGTAGAAGCGGCACTGGCCAAGGTCTTCTCCACACCGGAATTCTCTGCGAAATCATTTAAATCCTGATACTCTGTCTTTGCTGCATTCATACCGCCGGTAGAACGCACCGAGTTGCCGCCTACGAACATGGTCTTTTCCACTATAATCACGCTCTCAGCGCCGTTATCCACAGCCTGCAATGCTGACGTCAGACCTGCTCCGCCTGCGCCTACAATAACAATATCACAGGTCAGATCATTGGCTGCCTCTTCCGTTGCAGCTGACGTACTGTCCACCGTTTCTGTTGCGGCTGACGTGGTGTCCGCCGTTTCTGTTGCAGCCGACGTGGTGTCTGCCGTCACTGTCTCGTCTGTCTTAGTGCCACAGCCAGCCAGCATTGACAGGATCATCGCTGCCGTCAACAGGAAACAAATACTTCTTTTCTTCATAGTGCCCTCCTTTATATATAAGTTAACTTTGTGTTCACCTGTTCTCTGTCTCATCATATCATTGGCTTTTCTTTTTGTAAAGATATTTTTTTAACGTTTTGTTTATATCATAGTAAATTCCGCCCATTTTTTTAGGCACATTTCCGGATATCCTCCGAAGTTTTTCTTTTCTCTTTCGTCTTTCTGCATTATAATGA
>CAYMSZ010000149.1:0-4660 GCA_964393285.1 uncultured Lachnospiraceae bacterium
GCCTCCCGGTGCAGGTATGCGCCAGTGAGGTGGTTCCATTCCTTTTTCATTTCATCGATTTTGAGAGTGCGAAGCACGAAAAAATCGATGGTCTCATAGCATTGTCGGGCGATTAGCAATACGTGGCATCAGTTGGGGGCAAAACGGAAGAAACAAAAGACAGGAGGAGACATGGAAAACATATCCGGCTATATCGATCACATTGTATATCAGAATACAGAGACCGGCTATGCAGTGATTGAAGTGGTTCAGGACGGAGATGATTTGACGATGGTGGGAATCATGCCGGGAATCAGTGAAGGCGAATACATCCAGGCAGAGGGAAATCTCACGGTACATCCTACCTACGGCCAGCAATTTTCTGTCAAAAGCTTTGAAATTCAGGCACCGGGAGATGCCGCTTCCATGGAGCATTACCTGGGAAGCGGAGCCATTAAGGGAGTGGGAACCGCTCTGGCAGCCCGCATCGTTAAAAAATTCGGGGAAAATACCTTCCGTATTATAGAGGATGAGCCGGAACGATTGGCTGAGGTCAAAGGCATCAGCGAGACCATGGCACTGAAGATCGGCAGCCAGGTGGCAGAAAAACGGGATATGCGGGAAGCCATGATCTATTTGCAGCGATACGGAATTTCTTTAAATCTGTCTGCAAAAATTTTTGAACGATACGGCAATGAACTCTATCGGATCATTGAGAAAAACCCTTACAAGCTGGCAGAGGATATCAACGGCATCGGATTCAAGATCGCCGATGAGATCGCCAGGAAAGCAGGAATATGCGCCGATTCGGATTTTCGTATCCGCAGCGGGATTTTCTATTGTCTCCAACAGGCATTGGGAAACGGTCACGTTTATTTGCCGGAGGAAGAGGTTCGCTATCAGACAGGGGAGCTTCTGGGGATAGACCTTCCGGAGCTGGATCGCCATATTTCCGATATGACCATGGAAAAGAAGATCGTGGTGAAGGAGACAGAAAACGGAAGGGTACTCTATGCCTCCCGCTTCTACTATATGGAATTGAATACGGCAAAGATGCTTCATGACCTGAATGTGGAGGCAGCCATTGGGGATGACAAAATCCAAAGTAAGATGGAGCAGATAGAAAAAGAAGAAGGAATTCAGCTGGATGAGCAGCAGAGGCAGGCGGTAAAGGAGGCAGCCAAAAATGGTCTGGTGATTGTGACAGGAGGTCCCGGCACAGGAAAGACCACTACCATCACCACGATGATCCGTTATTTTGAGTCAGAGGAAATGCGGATTCAGCTGGCAGCTCCCACAGGCAGAGCTGCCAAGCGCATGACAGAGACCACAGGGAGAGAGGCGCGGACCATTCATCGAATGCTGGAAATCAACGGGGCACCGGATGAAAACGGGGTGCCGGGGACGTTTGAGCGCAATGAGCTGAACCCTCTGGAGGCAGATGTGATCATCATAGATGAGATGTCCATGGTGGACATTCAGCTTATGTACGCTCTGCTGAAGGCAATACCTGTGGGAGTCCGGCTGATCCTGGTGGGAGATGTGGATCAGCTTCCCTCTGTGGGCCCTGGAAATGTGCTTCGCGATATCATTCGTTCAAACTGCTTCCATGTGGTAAAGCTATCCCGGATTTTCCGACAGGCGGAGCACAGTGATATTGTGGTCAACGCCCATAAGATTAACCGGGGAGAGCATATTGAGAAAAAAACAGGCAGCAAGGATTTCCTCTTTATTCGGAGAGAAGATGCAAATTCCATTATCAACGCCACCATTACGCTGGTGAGACAAAAGCTGCCGGATTATGTACATGCCTCCATGTATGACATTCAGGTTATGACGCCCATGCGAAAAGGCTCTCTGGGAGTGGAACGCCTTAACACCATTCTCCAACAGTACCTGAATCCACCGGAGGACGGAAAAACAGAAAAAGAGCTGCCCCAGGGAATCTTCCGGGAAGGCGACAAGGTCATGCAGATTAAGAACAACTATGAGATGGAATGGGAGATTCGCAGCAGGTACGGTATCCCCATTGAAAAAGGAACCGGCATCTTTAACGGAGATATGGGAGTGGTTCGCCAGGTAAATCTTTTTACAGAGCAGCTGGAAGTGGAATTCGATGAAAAGAGAATGGTGACATATCCTTTCAGCCAGGCAGATGAGCTGGAGCTGGCCTATGCCATTACCATACATAAATCCCAGGGAAGCGAGTATCCGGCAGTGGTGGTGCCCCTGCTATCCGGTCCCAGGATGCTGATGAACCGCAACCTTCTTTATACTGCCGTGACCAGGGCGAAAACCTGCGTTTGTATCGTAGGTCTGCCGGAAACCTTCGATGCAATGGTAGATAATATGGTAGAGCAGCGCCGCTATTCCAGCCTGGATCGGCGGATACAGGAGCTGGCTGTACTAGGGTGATCACGATCTGCTTCTTGGGAGAGGTGGAAAGGTGAAACGCATGAAAGAATTTCTGATCTCATTGCTGTATCCCAGACATTGCCCCATCTGTCATGAGGTGATCAGGCAGCCTGTCTTGCGAAACAGAAAAGATGCAGGAAAGAATACGGCATCCCGGACAGGCAAAGAGGGAGGACCCCTTTTGATTTGCCCGGAGTGTGAGAAAAAAGTGCCATATGTAAAGGAACCGGTCTGCCTGCGGTGTGGCAAGCCCATTGCCGCAAAGGAAATGGAATATTGCTATGACTGCAGCAGAAAAAACCGCCGCTTTCTCCGGGGCTTTGCCCTGACGGTATACAATGATACCATGAGGAAGTCCATTTCCTTCTATAAAAACCGAGGCAGAATGGAGTACGCAGATTGGTATGGAGAACAGATATGGGAGCATTACGGACAGGAGCTTATGAAAACAGGAGCCGCTGCCCTGATTCCGGTTCCCCTCCATAGAAGCCGTATGACGGAGAGGGGCTTTAACCAGGCACAGCTGCTGGCAGAAAAGCTCAGCCGCAGAATGGGAATCCCTGTCTATTCCCGGGCTCTCCAAAGAAGAAAGAAAACCACGGCACAAAAGTATCTGGGAATGGGAGCCAGAGACCGAAATCTGGAAAGGGTGTTTGCTCCGGGGAAACAACCGGTAGCAGGAAAAATTGTGATTCTGGTGGATGATATTTATACCACAGGAACAACAGCACAACACTGTACGGAGGAGCTTTTGCAGGCAGGAGCTTTGGGGGTATATCTGGTCAACATCTGCATTGGAACAGAGGAAGATTAAAAAATCAAAAAACAGGGTGGAAAGTATGGCACATAAGGGGTAGAATAGATAGCAAAGTGAAAAACAGAAAGTTTACGGGAGGTCAGAAGAAACATGCATATTACCATTCGCAGGGCTGTGGAGGCAGATCTGCCTGCCATGACGGAAATTTACAATGATGCAGTCATTCATACAACGGCAACACTGGACCTGGAGCCTCGCAGCGTGGAGGATCGCAGACCCTGGTTTGAACAGCATAACAAAGGAAACCATCCTTTGATTGTGGCTGTAGCAGAGGAGGGAGAAGGCCAGGTGGTAGGCTATGCCAGTCTGTCGGATCTCTTTGATAAGGATGCTTATATTTCTACAGTAGAGCTTTCTATCTATGTTCACCCGGATTACAAGAGACAGGGAATCGGAGATTGCCTCATGAAGGAAATCCTGGATATGGCAAAGAAGGATCCCGTGACCCATTCTGTGGTCTCCAAAATCACCGCAGGAAATGCGGCCAGCGATCATCTTCATGAGAAGTACGGTTTTGCAAAAGTAGGTACCCTTCATGAATGCGCCAGCAAGTTTGGTCGCCTTTTAGACATGAATATGTACGAAACCTTCGTATAAAAAGGAAAAAACCCAGATTTTCTCTATGTTTCTTGCAAAATTCACTTGACGGAGTGAATCGAATATGTTAGACTACTAACGCAAAGAAAGAACCTTGGTTCTTTTTTTTGTTGCCAAGTATTTGGAGAGACTGCTGCAAGGCAGCTCCCCCGCAAACCGTAAAAGATAGAAAGTTAGTTGGAGGTGTACACGATGCGCGTAAGAATTACTTTAGCATGTACCGAGTGCAAGCAGAGAAACTATAATATGACAAAGGAAAAGAAGAACCATCCCGAGAGAATGGAAACCAAGAAGTACTGCCCTTTCTGCAAGAAGCATACAATGCATAAGGAAACCAAATAATCGATCCGTACAGAAGGAGAGAGATTTTATGGAAGAAGCAAAGAAGAAGAACAATGTCTGGAAGACATTGAAGGCTGAATTCAAAAAGATCATCTGGCCGGATAAAAAGACGGTTGGGAAAGAGACTGTTTCTGTAATCACAGTATCCCTGATTCTGGGTGTTGTTATTGGATTGCTGGATATGGTTTTGAAGTATCTGATCAGCTTTATTGTATAATTGGGATAAGGTGGTCGTATGGCAGAAGTAAACTGGTATGTAGTTCATACCTACTCGGGTTATGAAAATAAAGTAAAGATGGATCTGGAAAAGACCATCGAAAATCGTAAACTGCAGGATCAGATCTTGGAAGTTTCCGTACCGGTACAGGATGTGGTGGAAGTAAAGGATGGCGTTCGCAAGACCGTCTCTAAGAAGATGTTCCCCGGCTATGTGCTGATTAATATGGAAATGAATGACGAGACCTGGTATGTGGTCCGCAATACCCGTGGTGTGACAGGCTTCGTGGGACC
>CAYMSZ010000150.1:0-4580 GCA_964393285.1 uncultured Lachnospiraceae bacterium
AATCAGGAAAAATCCCAAAGCGTTCCCAGGGTTCGTTCTCCCCAGGTATAATCGGACATATAGCTGTTATGGAAGGATTGAACATACTGGACATTGCCTGCCAGCAATTCATAATAATCACAGGTCAGGGCGCTGGTATTAATGCTTCTGACGCCGCCGTTATTGATTAGGATATCCTCAATGCCATATCTCTGAAGGGTCTTTTTTAACCCCAGGGCAAGCTTGCGATATTTTGTACGCAGGCGATCGTCTATGGTCTGTCCTTCCCATAGGTAGCTAATGGCATCACTGGAGGTCAGGGTACCGCCGTTTCTGTCAATTAACAGAGCCATAAGTTCTTTCTCTTTATTGTTCGAAAAAATGACAGGCTTCCCATCTACAAACAGATCAAAGAAACCAAAGGTTCTCGCAAAAATCCCCTTATTGGGAACGCCTGCTATACTCTGGGATGCAGCAGTTGTTGCGATAATTTCATAGGTATCATCAGCAATACTCTTGCAAGTCAAGGCAATAGAGTCCATTGTTTCCGGTAATGTAAAATGAACCGTCTCCCCCTTCAGAAGTCGGATCAGATCATATACCCAACTTTTTGACGCTGCATTTTGAATATCTGAAATGCAAAAACCCTCTACCATATAATGGAGACATTGATCATAGCGTATATGAGAAATATCAAGCAGGAATTTGCTGATATGAATCAAAGTACAGTGCTCTTGATCCGTTGTCTGAAATATGGCAACTCCTACAACGCCCTTTTGATGGTATAGATAATCGTCAAAATACTGGTGCAGCTTTTTCATAGCCTGTATTTCCCTGGCCTGGAGACTGGAGTACTGAACCTTGGCGGTATCACGGCAGCAGAGCAGGATGGAAGAGGAGTTAAGGGAAATGGCAACGCAAATAAAAGAATATATGACATGATTGTCCCATGCGATCCGGAATTCAGACTGCAGGGGATTCGTTGCGTTGGCAACAGCCCCCGGAGTAATAATATCCTGGAGATAGGCCCTCATATGATCTCGGTCATCTTCTACAATATAGTTATCAAGCCAGAATGGAATAGCACTGTCCACAGTCATTCTCACATCACAGAGATTCCCCAGATCGGAGGTCTCTCTTCCATAAATGCACTCAACAGTATTCAGGGACAGGTTGATTTCAAAAATAATGTTATAGGCGCTTTCAAGAGCGCGAAAATAAGAATTGTCTGTAGGTTTTTCTACCTGCTGACTCTGATTGATCATATCTGTATAAACGATAGAATATTCTTTCTCATTTTGCTGATTTGTAATGGTTCCCAGCCATCCCACAACGCTGATCTGCTTCCGGTCACTTTGAATGATGTTATGCCGGATTTTGATGGGCTCAGATTGCATAAGAGCGGAATCAAGATACTTTCGGAAGGTATCACGCTCTTCAAAAGGAATCATAAAGAAAATATTATCATGAAGAAAGTCTGTCCAGTCGCTGCTTTCCTGTGTAACATTCAGATATTTCAGCATTTGATCGTTGACACACAGTACCTTTGGATATTTTTCGCAGGTGCATTGCAGATAGGCAAAAGGCACGGAAGAGGACAGGTTAAACATGGAATAAGCAGAGTGGTACTGGATGGAATCCGTAATGTCAACGATGACAGCAAAGCCGTACAGCTTACCATCCTGCTTTTTGTGAGAAAATGAAATATCGTTTATGTATACGATTTCCCCACTTTTTTTAATCATGCGGTAGCGCAGGGCCAGAGTCTGCTCCTGAGAAGAAAGCTGTTCAAGATATTGAAGATAACGGGCCTGATCCTCCGGATGTACCATGGGAACATAGCAGTTATGGAACTGTTCTTTGATTTCCTCCTCGGAATACCCAAGGATATCGCAAATCGTTTGTCCCACACAGGTCAGATAATATGGTTTTTCCAGACAAAATTTATGAGAAAATGTCAATTCCTCATCAGAAAGATCCTGTATATCATTTGATGCTGTATTCAAGGCGATCACCTCACTTCACCCACTATATCACAACACTGCATGGTTATTGTAGCAGATACCCGGTTCAATACCGTGCCAAAAGCGTTCCAATATCGTTCCCAACACATCTTGCAAAATCAAATCTTCCCGAGATGTCTTTTGGATGTTCCCTCAATTATAGCAGTAATCATGAAAAAAGACAGAGAAATCATCAAAATTTCAAAGGTTTAAGGAAATAATACATAAAAGAACGCCATATAAAGCTGAAAATTGTTGTAAAAAAATGTAGTTTTCTCCACGAAAACGGTACGACTATTGTACGAATATGGAACGCTGCCCTGTTATCATAACCATGAGATAAGGGACAAATGGGCACAAAATAAATGCTTGCATGTATTCTTGTGTCGAAGGTCTCATATCATTTGTCGATTAACTCATAATTAAAGGAGTAAAGTATATGAAAAAAAGGGTGACAGCACTATTGTTATCGTTAAGCATGATGTTATGCCTGATGCCTCAGACGGCTCTGGCAGCTACGGATTATGTCCAATATGTGCAGATAGACAGTCTGGATGAGCTGGAGGAAGCAGGGGAATATCTCATTGTCTTTGCCAATTCTATGGCAGCATTGGGAGGAACTACATCTGACAATTGGTATGCAGAAGCCCTGGAAATCCATCCTGTTTCCGGAAACAGCGGCTATTTTCAGGTGAGAGATGCCGGATCCACGGGTCTGCCTTCCTGGTCCATCCAATCTGTGGGGGATGGCAGCTGGCAGCTATCCGATGGGGACGGGAATCTTTTGACAATATGCTCTCAGACCAATTTGAACCTGACCCACGGTACCAGCACGACCTTTGGAAATACCTGGCGGCTTTCTACGTCAGACGAGGTTTATCTTTATAATCTGGAAGATGAATCATCCCCTAATATGATCAGTGAAAATAATCAGACCGTTCTTGGTGACCTTTGGAGTCAGTATTATGCCCAGCTGGATGTGTACATGGCGGCAAATGAGGAGGTAAAAACAGCCAAGGCAGATGTGGAGTCGGCTACGGAGGAGTATGACGATACCTTGCCGGATTATGTAAGTGCGTTGGAAAAATTGATAACAATGCAGGAGGCTGGTAATCCTGATTGGTATGAAGAAAGCAAAAATGGACCTGGTGTTACCTTAAAAGAAGACTGTAAAGAGGTTTATCAGGAGAATCTGAACCGGGTTGCAGCCCTGAAAGAAACCTACGATTACGATGCTCTGGAAGAGACATATAGTAACGCCTGCTTTCACTACGAACATGATCAATGGGTAACAGAAGAAAAAATCGAAGCCTATCACCAGGCTCTTGAAAATCTGACCGTCTGTCTGGAATCCATCTGTGGGGAGATAGAAAATGATCCGAATACCGATTATATGGCTTCGGATGAATATTATTGGAAAAAATATACAACAGCAAAGACAGCAACTGACGCAGCTCGGGAGAAAATCAATGAGGCCAATGCCGTAGTAGAAGAGAAACAGGCAGCTGCTAATGTTGAATACACAAAGCTGGCAAAGATCGGAGATGCCTTGAATACACAGATGTCCGGCGGTATTTATGGATTTACCCAGATCATGGATAGCGGTTGTGCCAATCTTCTGATCTTACGAAAGGCAGACAGTGTCAGTCTGGCGGTGACAGACGACCGGGCCGCGACGAATCTGACAGTAACCATTCCCATTCAACGGGAAACCCGGCCGGAGGATGTTGCTTATATCAATGTTCAGTCGGCACGGACCGGCACAGACACCTACGATGCCACTCAGTCAGATTCTGGATGGAGCATTCAATATGCCTCAGATGCCGCTACCTCACAGATAGAAGCCATTTTTGGCCTTCGCGATACGGAGTTGGATAGCCGCACAGCCGCTCAGGAGGAAAATGACGGACGAGTCATGACGGACAAATCCGTCGTGTACGGAGCAGATGACTATCAGGCCTTTGATACCTATGAAACCGGCGAATTTTCTGTGACCTTGTCGGCACTGGGACAGGAATTCCAGGATGGGGAGGATACCATTGCCACCCCTATTGATGTGGTATTTCTTCTGGATCTGTCCCAGAGTATGACAAATTATACGGACCCGGATAAGGAAACCCTGGACATGCGCTGGACATCCAGTGTAGACGCCATTAACTACTCCATGAAACAGATTCTGAACGCCGGTGAGGGAAACCGGGTGGGACTGGTCTGCTTTTCCAATACGGCAGTTACGGTACTGCCTTTGGGGCGGTATACAGCGGAGGAAGATGCTTACATTACATATGAGGAACCTTCGAATTTTTATAGTAACGATGAGGCTCTCATCGAAGATATGAAAACCCTGCAGACAGCAGATTCTCTAAAAGATGCAGATGGCAGCACAGCTTATGCGGGAATCCAATTAAAGGACTTTACAGGGTTGTTTGAACAGACCTATACCCAGAGAGGACTCCAGGAGGTCTACTCTGTTTTCCAAAATGCAGACACTCAGGTAGAGGAGAAATTCAACGGAACAGAGACCATGGTTTCGAGACAGCCTGTCATCGTTATGGTTACAGACGGAGATCCCACATTAGCTACCTATAATTATATGGA
>CAYMSZ010000151.1:0-4574 GCA_964393285.1 uncultured Lachnospiraceae bacterium
CTAGACCTCTAGCATCAGTATAGCATTCAAAATACTTCTGTGCAATATTATTTATGTAATTTGGCAGAAATAAAGGAGTAAAAAGATGTGTTTAAGGATATTGCATATGGAGATAATTATATTTTAGTTTTTGTACCGATTATGGAAAAAAATAACCAATTGTAGTGAAACAGTTGACTTCGATAATAATAAATTGAAAAACTTTGTAAAAAAATAGAGCATTTGATAAAAGATCAGAAGTTTTAATAGAATGAATTTATGGGTATACTGTGAGAAAAAATAAAAGGGTTGAACTGAGTATTCTGGTGATAGTGTCAGCATTCATTATGTACATTTATCATGCTACTTCGGAAGAGACAGCAGAGATAACATATGAAGATGGGAGTGTTGTTACATATTGATGGGGAGTTGTGCTTATTTGAGTTAGAAATATGCAAATGGTAAAGTTGCCAGTTATGACAATATAAAAATTATACAACTAATTATTTAAAAAGAATGGAAATATTGATATATAGTACAAAAAATGATAGAATAAAGCCACCTTACATAGGAAATTACACCATAGATTAAGAGAATGCCGCATGAGGATAACACATTTCATCAGCACATAGTGAGGAGGATAACACCATGAAGTTCCACATATGGCGCCGAGGTATCTGGAAAATGGTTACCGTAAAAAGATTTTGTCTTATTCTTCCGGTCATTATGCTTTCTATAATGACCGGATGTAGTACAAAAAAAGAAATATCTACAGATATTCCGGAAACTGCTTCTGTGACACAGAACTCTGTAGAACAAGCAGGGATAACAGAGGGTGAAACGATCTCATCAGGAGACCAGTATTACCGTTACCAGATTTCGTATTCGGAGCAGACCCAGGAGAAATACGGACAGATTCTTACCACTCTTTTGGGATCGGAGTCGGCATGGCAGCAGGCCTCAGAAAAGGTGAGCACAGTAGATGGTTCTGATGCGGCCCGTTGGAGTGCTACGGTAGATGGCATCCAGCATGAATGGTATCTTGACCAGTCTGGTTTCACCTATTCCAATGACCGAAGTAAGGATTCTGTGGATGAGTTAGAGGCAGAGAAGATAGCGCAGCAATTCCTCACAGAAACGGGCCTGGATGCAGTGCTGGATACTACCATAACAGGTAATCTGGGAAACAGGACAGAGACCATATTGGTGTATCGATTGACGGTAGATGGTATTCCTATGATGGGAGGAGTTTCCCTGTCATTTACAGACCAGGAGGATGAGATTCCTTTGACAGGTGCCTACCTGCGAATTACAGTAGGGACAGAGGGCATCTGTGGGATACAGCTTTACCCGCTACCTGAGATAGAAGCTACCCTGGAGACCTATGAGGCATCTGAGGATTTTTTGTCGATAGAGGAAGCAGAGACCCAGGCCGAGGCGTATGTTCAGGCATCAGCAGAAAAATTTTCCTATACAGAGGAAATCCTGAGTGCAGAGGGATGGCTGATTTATATGCCAACCAAGCTGGGAACAAAGGTTTTGTTAATTCCGGCATATGAAATAGAAGTAATGGGACAAAAGAACGAGACAGAGAGAGTGCACTTGATCATCATGGATGCTCAGAATGGGTATGTATATTATCATACCTGGAACAATACGGAGCAGGAAGCGGTGGAATGGACAGGTGAAAAATAATGTTTATTTACTATTATAAGAGAAGCGTGCAGACTCCCATATTTGCCATATGTGTCCTCCTGCAGACCATCATTATGCTGTTGGGCTGTAAGGAGGAACTTGGCTCTGCAATGAATAATTTGATACCGGTTTTGTTGTGTTATTCAGAGACCATCAGTATCGGTATTGCGCAGTTATCATTGCCTCTGTTGAGCGTCATCCCATTTCTGTATCATCAGGTGGAAGAAATTCATACAGGGGCTCTTTATTTTTCTCAGGTTCGCACTACCGCAAAAAAAGAACTGACAGGCAGGATTGGCGCAGCGGCGTTGTCAGCTATGACCATGGCAGCTTTATCACTGCTATTGTTTACCTGTGTTGCCCTGGTAATGGGAGCCAGCTGGCAGACAAATGAGCTAATTGCCAACTGGTTTGAAAATGCTTACTATGAAGAACTGCTAAAAACCAGTACATGGCAGGTGTATCTGATACATGGAGCAGGTTATCTGCTGTTTTCTGTGCCCTGGGTGCTCATTGGAACAGCAGGTTCTCTCTGGATTCGAAATAAATATCTGGTCTTTGCTTTCCCCTTTGTCATCTTTGAAATAAGCAACTTTATCGTGGATTTGACAAACAATGGATGGCTTGGCTTTGGATATATTGTATTGTTAAAAAATTTAAAGACACGCACCTATTTTGCCGACGGACTGGGGGTTGCCTGCTTATATACGATTGTATTTTGCGGGGTATGGATTGCAGCCTATGTAATCTCATGGAAGAGAAGATGGAGGCGGGATGGAATATAAAAAAGGAATGCATTATACAGCTGCCACCTTAAAGCGAGGATGGGGAGATGGCACCTTTTTTCTGATTTTCTTTCTGCTGGCTTCCCTGATCTATTATATCTACCAGGGGTATGGTACATACCTTTTAGAACAGGAAGAAAAGACCCAGTTGTGGGAGCCGTATATCTGGTTTATGGGCGGAGCAGGAGGAAGAGTATCTTATCTGATCGTAAGTGTCTGCCTGGGGTATCAGTCCGTTCGCAGTTCTTATGGGGATTATTTTTCGTTGATTCGTATGGATCGAAAACAATGGATTATCAGTAGAATCCTTCATCTGGTCAGTATGGTAATCTTTGTCAATCTGTTGATTCTGATTGTCTCTGTGTTGGCATGCAGGGGTCAGGTTACGGTGGAAAACCAATGGAGCCCATTGCTGATGCAAGGTGCGCAGTATGGGGTAAAAGCATTGGGGATCAAAAGAGTGGTAAGTATTTCTTATTATGTCAGTGGATATAGCCCCTGGATAGTAGGAATGGCCACAGCGGGTTTGTCTGTTTTGGAGGGGATCGCTATCGGGAGCATGATTCTCTGCGCTGAGTTGTTAGGGGTTGTGACCTGGGGAGCAGCAGCTGTTATTATGCTTTATTATGTTTCGTATCTTGATTCCTACAGTGTCTTCGGTAAAAATCTTTTTATAGTTAATCCATTCTATTTGTCTGATATCTATGATACATCTTTGAATACAGGATGGGTGCCTATTGGAACTGCGTTTCTTTATTTAGGGATATATTGCCTGATTTTGATAGGAGCAGGAGTTTGTCTCAGCAAGAAGAGCGATTTATCAGACCCGTAGATCATCTGGGATAACTTACCGGTTGTCAAAAATAAGATGCGGCATGTAAGGAGGCAGAAATGGAGGCTGTGATTTTTGGCTTGTGGCCTGATGCCCAGATAAATCTTAGCATAGAAATCTATATGTATCTGTTGACCTGCAGCTTCTTTTTGATGGTGACAGGTAGGACTCTGCATCGTGAAATTGGCAGTATGTCTTATATAAAACAGATTCGATATGGGAAGAGACGAATTTGGTGGCACAGACTGGGACAGAAGGTAGTATGCTTAAACTTTCTGCTGGTGACAGCATTGTTTCTATTGGTCAGGTTCTGTGAGGGAGACGATATGGCTATGACTGTCACCCAGTGGGGGACAGCCTATCTACTGTGGCAATGGGGATGGATAACCATGAGCCTGGTACAGATGATGATTGTGGATATGCCAGGCGGTTACAAATGGAGTTTTTTTGTTGGTATGGGAATTGTGATTCTGTCATTGATTCTGCCCCATTCTCCCGGTAGCTTTTGGATGTACCGGAGGAGTGAGATGGCCTGGCAGGATGGATATTCTATTGGAACAGTGATACTGGGGGAAAGTGTTCTTTCCATCATGATATATACGGTAGGATACCGGATAGGGAGAGGAAAAAAATAGCATGGATGTTATCATTAAGGCAGAAAATGTGACAAAACAGTTCAAAAAACAGGTTGTATTGGATCATGTGGAACTCCAGGTGGAGAAGGGAACGGTCTGCGGTTTGGTGGGAGCCAATGGCTCCGGAAAAACGGTACTACTGAAAGTCCTCTGTGGCTTTATGCTTCCCGATGAAGGAAAAATCTGGATAAAAGGTAAGAAAATAGGAAAAGATGTGGATTTCCCGGAAAATACAGGAGTGCTCATCGAAACCCCATATTTTTCTCCTTTTTCTTCCGGTTATCAGAACCTGAAAAATCTGGCAGGAATACAAAAGAAGATAGGGCCAGAGCAAATCAGACATGCCATGGAACTGGTGGGGTTAGATTCGGCAGATAAAAAGTGGGTTTCCAAATACTCTTTGGGAATGCGCCAGAGATTAGGCATCGCCCAGGCGTTGATGGAGGATCAGGATCTGCTGATTCTGGATGAACCTATGAATGGCTTGGATAAACAGGGAGTAGCAGACATAAGGAATCTGATTTTGAAAATGAAGCAGGAGGGAAAGACAATTTTAATGTCCAGTCACTATCCACAGGATATGGAGTTATTGTGTGATACCATATATGAGGTGGATCGAGGAAAAATAATCGGAAAGTGAAGAGAAAA
>CAYMSZ010000152.1:0-4545 GCA_964393285.1 uncultured Lachnospiraceae bacterium
TTACCGCCGCAGAAGAGACCGCCGCCTCCACAGCACAGGTTACAAAACAGGTTTAGCAGAATCATCTTGATACACCAGCTGCCGGTGCCGGACATAGGGGAACCATAGGGAGTGCGCATCTGCTCATACCAGGAACCGCCGCCCTCCAGCTGACGCAGGAACATCTGATATTCACTGTTGTTAGGGTCCATCTGAACAGCCTGCTTGGCGTAATCCATAGCAGCCACATTGTTTCCCAATCCGCGGTTTGCCAGGGCACTGAAATAATACCATTGTGCCGAGCGTTCATGAATGGAATTCAGTACATTGATGGCTTCCTTATAGTGACCGCTGTTAATATAGTTGGCAGCCGCATTCATGTGAGAGGTATATTCGTCGGAGCCTGCAGATTGCTGTCTGGAATAGCCGCCATACCCTCCAAAGCCACCAAAGCCTCCGAAACCGCCATATCCGCCTGCCTGTCCGTAGGAACCGGTGGAACCGTTTTCCCGCTCCTTCATGATCTGCTGATAGGCAGCCTGAATCTCTTTAAACTTTTCTTCGGCAGCATCTTTATTCGGATTATTTTCATTGGCATCCGGGTGATATTTGCGGCTCAGAGCCCGATAAGCTTTCTTGATTTCTTCATTGGAAGCATCACGGGATACGCCAAGGACGCTATAAGGATCATACATGATTGTTCTTTTCCTTTCGCTTCAAGTTTGTCAGTTCATAATGACTCCAGACTCCGGAATACAGAATATTGCGAAGAATGGAGACGTTGTCAGCCAAGGGAAGCCGCTCAAAAGATTTGCAGGCCTCTGCCAGCATCATCGTCAGAAGCTGATGGCAATAGGACTCAAAATCAGGTTCCTGCTGCATGGACAAAAGAGGATTGTAATTTTGATTTTTCTCATCCTTTTCCAAATCCTCATAGGCATCCATCAGATAGATGAATTTTCCCAGAAAAAAGCCCATCTGTCGAAGATCCTGTTCCCATTCATCCTTCTGCCAGACAAAAATCTCTGCCAGAATCTGACCAAAGCAGCCGGCAGCCTCGTCCATATTGTCTGAATGGTTCTTCTCATAGGTATGAAGCTTAACCAGCCAGTTTTCAATGACAGCGGCTTTCTCAGGATATTTGCTTACGATTTTCTCAAAATCTTTTTTTAAAACCACGGAGCCTGCCTTGCGAGACAGCTTTTTTTCATCATTCCAGTCATCCTGACACTGATAATAGGAAAACAGCACATTCATATCGGCTGCATAGTCACTAAAACGGCTGATCCGTGTGAGATGTTTTTCAAAAGGGTGAGCAACACAGCGGCACATGCCTTCCGTGGGGGTGTCCTGATACAGATCGCTTAACAGCAAAATCAGGAAAGTCAGATCATAGGTAAGTGTCATCTGACCGGCCATGCCGTATTTTTCCTTCAGTACCTGGCAAAGTCCGCAGTAATAGCTGCGATACATATGATATTCTTTTAATTTCAGTTCTTCCTGATTTACGATAATATAACCAAACATATGCGTGTCCTTCCCGGCTATTTTCTTTAAGATGCAATCAGTGTAGAGCATCTTTCTGAATATCTGATGAAAGAAAACTAAAAAAAAGATAAAAAATGAAAACTTTTACTTGCAGAGAAGAATATCCTTCGTTTATACTTTGCTACAGATAGCATATCTCATATCATACCAGTGTAAAACTGGGATTTCAACCATTCTTTTCATATTTCACAGATTGGTAACAGGCTACAGGTCACAAACATATCCAAAGATTGGTTCAGGAGGTTATTTTGTATAGCAAGGTTTATAGTGCAGCGCTGGCCGGTATGGACAGCTTTTTGACGTGCGTAGAAACAGACGTCAGCGACGGTTTGCCCAGAGTGGACATGGTAGGCATGTTATCCACAGAGGCAAAGGAAGCCAGGGAACGGGTACGGACAGCATTGAAAAATCTGGGAGTCTCTGTGCCGCCAAAGAGAATTACCATCAGTCTGTCCCCTGCAGAAAAAAGAAAAGAGGGTACCGCCTTTGACCTGGCAATTACCGCCGGTATTCTCCAGGCTCTTGGGTTGGTACCGGACACCCTTTTATCCGATACGGTAATCGTAGGGGAAGTGCGCCTGGATGGAGCAGTGCTGGGAATCCGAGGCGTATTGGCTATGGTATATGAAGCCAGAAAAAAGGGGATGAAGCGCATTTTTGTGCCAAAGGCCAATGCCAGAGAAGGGGCAATTATGGAGGGAATCCAGGTAGTTGCCATTGAGAGCGTGAAGCAGCTCTATGACATCTTAAAAGGGAAGATACCTTGCCAGGGAGAAGCAGCAACCACATGGGAGCCGGATGAGAGGAACGCTTCCCTGGATTTTTCCCAGATTGGAGGACAACAGGCATTGAAACGGGCCGCTGAGGTCGCCTGCGCAGGAATGCATAATTTCCTTATGGTAGGACAGGCAGGCTCCGGTAAAAGCATGATCAGCCAGAGGATTCCTACCATATTGCCGCCTTTGACCAGAGAGGAAAGCATCAGAATTTCTACCATATATAGTATCGGCGGGTTGTTGGAGGAAGAAAATGGCTGGATGACCATGCGGCCTTACCGAAGCCCTCATCACACCATTTCCGCAGCAGGTCTGGCAGGAGGAGGCAGAATCCCTTCCCCGGGGGAGATTTCTCTGGCCCACGGAGGCGTCTTATTTTTAGATGAATTGACGGAATTTCATCCCAAGGTTCTGGAAACCCTGAGACAGCCTATGGAGGATCATCAGCTGACCATTGTGCGAAGCGGGGTATCTTATACCTTTCCGGCAGATTTTATGCTGGTAGCGGCCATGAATCCCTGCAAATGCGGATATTATCCGGATCGGAACCTGTGCCGCTGTACGGAAAAGGAAGTAAAAGCCTATTTAAACCGGGTCAGTCGTCCTCTTTTGGACCGAATGGATATTTGTGTGGAGGTCTCCAGAGCATCCTATGAAGATTTACAGAGGAGAGGGGAGTCCTCGGCTCAAATCCGGCAGCGGGTAGAGAGGGTTTGCCAATGGCAGAAAGAAAGATTCCAAGGAACGGAAATCCGTTTTAATGCCAGAATACCGGCTTCCCGGCTGGAAGAATTTTGTCCCATGGATGAAAAGGGAGAAAGCTTTTTGAGACGGATTTATGAGAAAATGTCCCTGAGTACCAGAGGACTTCACAGTATTCGCCGGGTTGCCAGAACCATTGCCGATCTGGATCAAAGCGAAGTGATCCATACTTCCCACATCAGCGAAGCCGTTCTTTACCGCAGCGTACAGGATCGATTATGGGGCATGAAGTAGGAGGCATAAACTATGAATAGACAAAAAGCAAGCTGGTGGCTGTCTCAGGTACCAGGCTGGGGTGCCGTACGAATCGGTCAGCTTCTGGAGATTTTTGAAAGCCCGGAGGCAATATATGAGGAAGTCAGACAGGCTGTCTGTCGCCATCAGGAAGTAGACGGCTTTTGGCAGCAGATACATAACAGAGCTGTCTTACAGGTCTTTCAGGGGAAAGGTCAGCCGGAGCGCTGGCATATTATGAAAAACAATATTTCGGAGCTGATGAAAGCTGTCTCGGACTACTCCAGACTGTCTGAAAATTATGATAGATGGATAGAGGGAGGAGGTGGCTTTGTGACAGTCCTGGAGCCGGAGTATCCGAAACGGCTGCTGCCGTACATTGATCGTCCCTTTGCCTTGTATTATAAGGGAAGACTGCCCCAGGAGAATAGGGGGACTGCTGCTGTGGTGGGAGCCAGGGCCTGCAGCTTCTACGGCAGAAAGTATGCCAGAATCTATGCCAGAGAATTGGCGGAAAACGGCGTGCAGATCATTAGCGGTCTTGCCTGCGGAATCGACAGTGAAGGGCATGCAGGGGCATTGGAATCCGGGATAAGAGGCTGCACCTATGCTGTACTGGGCTGCGGGCCGGATATCTGTTATCCCAAAGAGGAAGAACCGATTTATGAGCAGATTCTATCTCAGGGAGGAGGCATTCTCTCGGAATATGCACCGGGCACTACACCTATGCCGAGGTATTTCCCTATGAGAAATCGAATCATCAGTGGTCTGGCGGACTGTGTGCTGGTGATGGAAGCAAGAAAAAGAAGCGGCTCTCTGATTACAGTAGACCTGGCGTTAGACCAGGGCAAAGAGATTTTTGCATTGCCCGGGAGAGTGGGAGACGGGCTAAGCGAAGGATGCCTGCAGCTGATTCGAAACGGAGCAGGAATTTTGACAAATTGCGAAGATGTTCTGGATTTTATCAATGGACTTCCGGGGATGGAAAAAGGAGAAAACACGACGATATCCCAAAAGGGAGAAGAAAGGGATGTCACCGAACAAACCCCTTGTACTTTAGAGAATCCGGCAGCACTTTCTGCCAGAAAAAAGATCCTGGAATTGTTGGATACAGGAGAGAAAAACATAGATGCCCTGGTGGCACAGACCGGATTTCCCCTTTCCAATATCCAGCAGGAGATTCTGGAACTGTTGCTGGAAGATCAAATAGTGGAAATTTCTGTAGGCTGTTATGTGAGAAAAAACT